>NZ_DIQL01000036.1:0-21129 GCF_002427225.1 Proteiniphilum sp. UBA5463
ATATTGAAAGCAAACAAATTTATTCAACTGTTTGGTCAGATGAAGATGAAAGGTTTGCAGATTGGAATGAAATTACACACTGGATGCCATTAGAGTACCCATCTGCAGCGCAGCGTGATTTTGAAAAACGTGTAAAAGAGTGTTTGGAATGAAAGATAAAAGTAAAATTATGAAAGTATTAACAGTGAAGCAAGAGGTTTGGCGAGATATAGAGGGATATGAAGGTCGATATCAAATATCCTCATTCGGAAGGGTGAAATCACTTGAAAGGTACGAGCCAACAATTGTCAAAGGTACGCAATGTATTAGATTAACGAAGGGACGCATTTTAAAACAGCAAATAAATAGGTATGGTTATGCCTATGTCTGTATAAAAAAGAGAGGCGAAAAGAGGCAAAAAAATATAATGATTCACAAACTTGTGGGGTTGGCATTTATTGAAAAGCCAGATGGTTGCGATCAGATAAACCATATCGATGAAAACAAATCAAACAATAGATTTGATAATCTTGAATGGTGTAATGTTCAATATAATTTATCTTATGGAAATCATAATAGGAATGTTAGTGCGGCATTGAAGGGGAAGAAAAAATCAGATTCTCACAGGAAGAAGATTATAGATACAAGAATCAAAAAACCTGTAGTAAAGATTGATAAAGAAACCCTATTTGTATTGAAGATATATCCGTCAATGAGAGAGGCTGAAAGAGATACTGGTATTTTCCTGTCATCTATTTCAGCTTGCTGTAAGGGGATAGTGAAAACAGCAGGAGGTTTTATTTGGAAATTAAAAAATGCAATATAGCATGAAAACAATTAGTTTGCGCCAGCCGTGGGCTTTTTTAATCTGCTCCGGCATCAAGGATATAGAAAACAGGACATGGAAATTACCCGAAAAGTACAAAGGTGAGAGGGTGTTGATTCATGCGAGTCGAACTATTACGTTTGGTCAATTCTGTAATTACATTGTAAATTTAGATAACGAAGATCTTGGATTACAAAAAATTGTGAGAGAGAACTGTTTCAGAAAATCATGGCTATATACACTTGAAACATCTGCCATCATCGGCAGCGTTGAAATCGTTGATTGCGTTTTAAACCATCCGAGTATATGGGCGGAGAAAACAGATTTATTAGGTCTTTCAGAAACATACTATAAAATTTATAGTAGTGTGATAAATGTACCTCCGATAATCCACAACTGGGTACTCGCAAACCAAATCCTCTTTGACAAGCCGATTTTGAACGTGAAGGGAAAGTTGGGTTTTTGGGATTACGATTTGCCTGAAGAATACGAAACAATTCTTAAGATATGATACTACTAAATGATATTTCCCGCTGCGCAAACGATCGATGCAAGAAGAAGCTGAAATGCAAGAGGTACCTGGATTGCCTTCCTTGGGAGACGTACAGCTATAGTGATTTTAACGAGGTGGATTGTGGGGATTTTATTGAAAATGAAGATGGATCGACAAAAGATATTTGAAAAGTTCGGCGGTAAATGTGCTTATTCTGGTACAGATTTGAAGGATGATTGGCAAATAGACCATATGGAGCCGAAAATAATATTTCAGATTAATGGCAAATCGGGTCAAAACGATGATGATAATCTTTTCCCGTGCCAGCGGATAATAAATCATTACAAGAGAGGACTTCCGCTCGAATACTTTAGGACGTGGTATCTTGGAGGTTTGCATGAAAGGCTAAAGAAATTACCTAAAAATCCAAAGAGCAAGAAGGGAATAAGGAGAAAGGCATATCTTTTACAGGTTGCCGAACTGTTTGGAATTACCGAAGATAATCCCTTTAGCGGTGTATTTTATTTTGAAAACGAACTAAAAAAAGAAAAATAATGAACTGCATTAAAGTTGAAGATGAAATAGTTTGTATTGGCGACGATTCCTTTCATTGCCCGTATTGCGGAAAAGAGTATAACGATGAAAAGTACACAGACAGGATAAACAGGAATAAAATCGGATATACGAGGGTTTATTGCGAGTGTGGGAAAGCGTTCAATTTATTTGTCGACACGTTCGGTATTTATCACGGTGTAATGACATTTAAGCAGATAATAGAAAAATACAAACAAAAGCGAGCCCTGATCGACACGATGCGGGGTGATGAAGAAATCGGGTTATATGACGATAATCCAAAAAATCACAGATATGAGCGATAACAAGGAATTTACGAATGTTTAAAATATAACAGTCATGACAGTAAAACAGGCAATAAAAATCCTCAAACACGCCAACAAGTGGCGCAGGGGAGCGGAGATTGAGATGCCCGATGTGAAAGAGTTCGGGGAGGCTATAGATGTGGCTATCGTAATGATGGAGGTGGCGTTAAAAACAGACCCTGTGCTGATCAGGCATAATATAAACACTAAAAGATATGATTAGCAAAAAGATGGATGAGTTTATCGAAAAAGTTGACAGTCTTTGCCGGGAGTACGGTTATCAGATATGGCCGACCGATAAGATAAACAAAAGAAATGATGACGGCTCGTACCCTACATTCACTATTCACGGTGACGGGGAGAAGGTTAGTTTGATATATATCGACGGTGATGGTCGTGGAAAATAAAATGATTAATTATGATACAGCACAAGGCGAAAAAGTGGGGAGTAGAGCAGGTAGCTGAGGAAAGAGATTTGCTCGAAGAGTTTTTGGTAACTATTGAGCGGATGGCGAAGAACGACATTGCGGTTCTTTACAACGTAAATAGGGTTTGTAATAGGTGGAGGAAAGAACGGGATTCAATAAAAAAGGTATGACATTCGCAGTTGAACGCACAATTGACGGAATTAGATTCCTGAAAGACGAGGACTACATAGAAGCGGAAAGTCGGGATGAAGCGGACTTAAAACTTATGATGGGTATCTTATCTGGCAGGTTTGACCTGACTTGTAAGATAATCGGGCTGATAATCGGTGAAATTGAGATTAGCACGGATGAGATGTTAGATATAATGATAAATGAAAAGGTCGCAAAAAGAAATAACGACACCGAGCGGAGACGAAAAAAAGTAAGCAATTAGTAACAAAATGAAGAAAGAGCACGTTAAAAGGTGTAGAGTTGATTCAGAAACAGACATGCTGATAAGGGAGCTTGCCGAAATGATGGGAGTAAGTCAATCGGCCGTTATAAGGGTATTAATTAAACATTCACTTAACAAATTACAGGATGAGGAAGGATTTTTATTATCCGATAAAATCAGTAAACTTGAAAATGATAGCCAGGAAGCCACATAAAAAAATAATGGATGTTTTGGCTTCCAACTGGGGCTATCTGCGCAAAAAGCTATTGAGAAATAACGGAAAAATTCATAACGGGTATAACTGTGAAGATATAATGCTTGAGACATTCGAGTACATAATAAGGAGGGATAATCTGAAGACAGCTATTGACGATGTAATTATAAAAGAATTTACGGATGAGTACAGGCGAATGAGACACCGCTTTATAAAGACGGAAAAGCAAAAGTACAAGATATTATTCGGAAGCCGACACAAGTAGTGTCGGTTTTTTTGTATCCAAACGTCTGAAAGCAGCCTTAATAAACGGTTACAGAAATTGTAGACAAAAATTTGTGAAGTATATAGGAGTAATCCATTAAAGGGTGAGGTATGGAGTTTGATTTTAACATTGAAATAAACGATTTTGATTTAGATATACCGATGATGGATAACGGATTTAAAAACCGTTATAAAAAATCAAAGATAGCAAGAGACTTGCCAGCGCATAAAATAAAATACTCAAACGCTCAAAAGCTTGCAAGAGACATCAAGCTTGACACAGGGATAAGGTATGATGCTATCGTTGCAGGTAATTTTATTTTTGGTGATTTTATAGAAGCGTTTATAACTCACAACAACGCAAAGTGTACAGAAATGACAATATCAACGCTTTCGTTAGATCAAAATAACGTAGATAGCCTTGTTAATTTGATGGAGGGAAAGTTTGTGGATAACCTTAACATGATAGTATCGGATTACTTTTTCGCACATGAAAGAAAATCACTGATACCATACATATACGACAAATTAGACATAGACGACAGGTTCCAATTGGCCTCAGCAGGATCGCATACAAAAATAGTACTTTTTGAAACAGCCGGGAAAAAAAAGATAGTAATTCACGGTTCGGCGAATTTAAGAAGCTCGAGCAACATAGAGCAATTCACAATTGAAGAAAACCCAGGTCTGTACGACTTTCATTTATGTTATCACAAAGAGATAATTGAAAAATACAAGACAATAAACAAGGAATTTAAACGGAACAAATCACTAAGGGGAAAACAGCTTTGGGATTTGATTAAAAAATTATAGAAATGGCAACACGATCAACAGGAAGAAGCGGGAGCAATATAAGAGGGAATACGGCAGCAAGCCGACGGAGAGCAAGGCTTGCATACAATCCGAATCAGGGCGTAATGTTCTAAACGGCGGATAAACGGCGGAGCAATGAGAAGAGATGATGGAACATTTGATATTGGTAATGAATTTGGGAAGGACACCCAATTCACATCCGACTATCAGCCAGAATCAAGAGGCAGGAAGCCGTCACGTTTCAAGCAGATTATAAGCCAGCTAAGAACAGCCAACGAGGAGCCACTAACGAGGGAGGATTACAACAACATCATCGCTCACCTTTTATCGTTAACTCCAGAAGAATTAAAATCGATAGCGAGCGACAATAAAACACCCATAGCTGTCATCATCATAGCATCATCGATAGCAGGAGACATTGACAACAAAAACCTTACAAACACGGAAAAGCTCATAGATAGGATTTTCGGCAAAGATCCGATCAAGCAGGAAATTTCAGGCCTAAACATCAAATTCATAAATTATGGAAATAAAGACGGGAACGATATACAATAAGACCCGTCAGGCCTTTGACGACGGTTTTAAGATTTGCATCCACCGTGGAGGAACGGGATCGGGAAAGACATATGACAACATGTTATATCTTTTTTCAGTAGCGGTAACCCATCCCGACCTGATCATTACCGTTGTTTCGGAAAGTAGGCCGCACCTGGAAATCGGAGCAATAAGGATACTATCAGGTATATGCAAACCTTTAAATCTTTGGGGAAAAGAAAACTGGAACATATCAAAATCGACATGGACTTCACCAACTGGAACTATAATCGAGTTCTTTTCCGCTGACCGTATCGACAAGGCACTTGGAGCACGTAGAGACTGGTTATACGGAAACGAGATCAACTCGTTGAAAAAAGATGTTTGGGATGAGCTTGCAAGACGGACAGAAAACGTGATAGCCGACTTCAACCCAACCGCTCAATTCTGGGTAGAGGACTGGGCAGCAAACTACGATAAAGTTTTAACCATTAAATCTAACTACTTAGATAATCCATTCCTTCCTGATACCGAAAAAAACAGGATCGCCAAAAGAGCGTCGCGAGACGAAAACTTCAGGCGGATTCACATTGACTGCGAATACGGCGTAACAGAGGGGATCATTTTTTCAAACTGGATGCAGGTAGACAGGATGCCGGAAGGTAATTATATCTATGGTTTAGATTTTGGATTCGTAAATGACCATACGGCATTAGTTAAGACACTTGAAACAGATGATGCTTTTTACGTTGAAGAATTAATTTATCAAACCGGAATGTTAAACTCTCATATTATCAATAGACTTGAATCATTAGGAATAAGGAAAAACTACGACGAGATCATCGCTGACAGCGCAGAGCCTAAAAGTATTCAGGAGATACACAATGCTGGATTTAACATAAAACCTGCCGTAAAGGGTGCCGACAGCGTCAGGACGGGTATTGACAGACTTCAGAGCAAGCCTATTTACGTAACACAGAGAAGCACCAACCTGATAAAAGAGCTAAGGTCGTATAGCTGGGCTTTGGACAAGGACGGCAACCCGACGAACAAGCCTATCGACATGTATAATCACGGTATAGATGCTTTGCGCTATTCATTAAATCCGAAACACAAATTTTCATTTGCAATAAGATGAGATTATTCAGAAGAAAAAATAAGGTATCGAAGTCGTTCATGTACTCCACATTTATAGGCAATTCACCTGTTGTATTGTACAACTACAACTCCGAGGACTACATTTCAAAGGGGTACACGTCTAACGGGGAGATATATTCAATCATCAAGAAGATTACGGACAAGTGCGCTGCATCAACACCCTACGTTTATATCGATTCAAAAGGCGTTAAGTCAAAATCGAGAAAGGACAGCGACATATCGGTAGCCAAGCATAGGCTTTACGTGCATAAGGAATTAAAGTACGCCCCGGAGGATAACGATCTTGTAAAACTACTCAAAAACCCGAACACGTTACAGACATGGAGGGAATTCATCACTCTTGCGAGGATATTTTATTTCGTTCAGGGCGAAACATTCATTTACAGGGAGGCCGGGGATGACGATTGTGCGTTAAGCTTGCACGTAGTTCCTGCGCATTTAATGACACAAGTGGTGAGCTCGGAGGGGCTGGTAGCGTGGAAGCTCAATCTGTTTAACGGACTTACGAGGGAGATCCCGGCAGGTGATGTTTTTCATTTGAAGATGCCAAACCCCGTATTCGACGCTTCGGGAACACAACTAAGGGGAATGAGCCCTCTTTTGGCCGGGCTTAAATATCTTCAGCTTGACGATTCCGCAATTCAAAGCTGGATTAAGTCTGTAGAGAACGAGGGAGCAAAGGGGCTAATTTCACCTAATCATGCAGATCCAAATTTATGGTTAACACCTTCTCAGGTAGAGACCACACAAACAACAGTAGAAACGAAGATACACGGAGCTGACAACAAGAACAAGATTGTCGTTTCGGGAATGCCACTTCAATACACACATATAGGGCTGTCGCCAGACGCACTAAACATTGTAAAGGGATTGGAGCACGCAGGGGTTAAATTGTGCGACCTGTGGAACGTTCCTGCTGTCTTGTTCGATCCTAATCCTACCTACCAGAACGCAAGAGAGGGAAGATTGAGACTTGTTATGGACGTTGTGCTGCCTTACCTTTCATTGGAGGAGGACAAGATTAATAAATGGCTGGTAGAACCTTTTTCGAAGAGAGACAACAAAACATATATAATCGACTACGACCTTTCCTCTTATGAAGAGCTAAGGATTTCAGACACGCAGGTAGAATCGTTTCTAAAAACACATTCGATCAACGAGGTAAGAGTAATGCAGGGATCTGACGAGAGCGAAGAACCATATGCAAACGAGATATTCATTCAGCAGGGTTTAGTACCACTAAGCGACTATAACGTATGAAAGAGAAAGAGGCGGAAAAATTAGGATATACACATAGAGGTATAATGTACGGATTCATTCCTGTGTTCGTGAGCCAACTAATAGACGGTGCTCACGTGGCAGGAGTTAACAAGTTATGGGATATGATGCTTGATATAGCACTATTCATCGATAGAATTATAGGGTATTCCGGGGATGATTTTTTCATAGTTATAAAGGACAAGTTATGAATTTCAGGAGGATGGCGCAGATTGAGGACAGGATAATTGCTTCTTACGAAAAGAGGCACGCCAAAGCCATCCGCAGAGCTCTAATCGAGCAATCCGAACACTTTTTGAAGCACGGAGATATCAATAACGCACTATACCCGGTAATCAGCGAGCTATACGACGATGTGATGACATTCTTTCTCCCGAGGCAATGGAAGCAACTTGAGGGAGAGACCGTAAAGGCTGGATTCTTTTTAAGCGAATGGTTAATATGGATTCAGGTATTCAAGGAAGCGAATTTGGTCAAAAAAGTAACAGACATAGACGACACCACAAGAGAAAGGCTAAGACACATATCAGAGATAGCCACAGCCGAGGGGTTGGAATTTGAGGTTATTGCACAAAGAATAAAAAATGGAGGAATTGCATCCGCAAAAAGGGCCTTGATGATTGCTCGCACGGAAACAGCTAACGCCGTAAATATTTCTAAAACCAAAAGTGCGGATGACTGGGAGAGAGATTCGGGGAGAGAGTTAGGCAAGATATGGATTCACCGTGGAGCGAAAGACCCACGAGACTGGCACTTGTCTTTAGATAACGGAACGATGATACGAAAAGAAGAGACATGGTCTGTAACTGACCCGAACACCGGAAAAACAGACCACATGAAACACCCGCACGACCTTAACGCAAGCGCAGGAAACGTGATAAACTGTGGCTGTCAAGTTTTATATAAAAGATGGAAATAATATGGAAGCAATAATCAAGACCTTAAGTGAAATACAGGACATATCGGACGGGATTATAGTTGGATATGCAAACGTTTACAATGTAAAAGATTCAGACGGGGATATATCCCTGCCGGGATCATTCGCAAAGACCGTTACCGAGCGAAAGAACAAGATAAAGATATTCAAGAACCACCAACCGGGATTGGTTGGAGTACCAACCGAGCTTGATATAGCAGATACATACGGGTTGAAGATGGTAGCGCAGATGGCTATGGAGACAGAGGCCGGTAGAAACGCATGGTTGGAGACTAAGTTTTTAAAAGAGAACGGATTTGAAAGCGGGCTGTCAATAGGGGGTTGGATAGTTAAAAGAGGCACAAAGAATAAATCAGAGGTAGCCGAGTACAAGTTAAAGGAGATTTCAGTATTAACCACCGACGATCCCGCCAACGAATATTCACTAATTGACACGGTAAAGGCCGTGAAAGACCTGTCAGAGCCCAACCAGGAGGAATTCTGGAGACTGATAGAAAAAGCATACAACGAAAGATTTTCAGACAACATACTTAAATCATTAGAACAATTTTTGACACTCGGACAGGAGCCGGACGCTTCCACTCCCGTTAATGAGCCGCCCAAGTTGATTTTAGATTTTTATAAACTTTTTAACTAAAAACAAAATGGACGAATTAGAAAAAGCAAAACAAGAGGCGTTGGAAAACATCAAAAAGACAGCCTCGGAAACAGCCAAGAGCACCGTAGATGAAGCGGTCGGCGAAATTGAAAAGAAATTTGAGGGGGTATTCTCAAAAGAGGATGCCGAAAAACTGAAGGCAGACATGAAAAAGGAAGTGTCAGAACTTCAGGCGAGAGTTAAATCTATCAACCAGACAACCATGCAAGAAAAAACACACAAGAGCATTGCCGACTCCATTTCCGAAGCACTTTTGGACGGAGCGGAGACACTCAAGAATTTGAGCGGAAAGCAGAGTCTAACCATGAAAGCCGTAACAGCCGCAAGCTGGACGGACGCAGCTACATTGTCGTTACAGACAGACGAGGTAAGAAGAAGCCTATACAATAGTCCTTATTCTCCCTTGTATTTGAGAAACATTTTCCCGAACGTATCGACCGACAGCGCAGCCATCGTTATTCCGCAGAGAGGAGTGATCACCGGAGCAGCCGCAGAATGGGCGAGAGGAACAGGAACGGAAGGAGCAGACGAGCCGAAGCCGGACGTATCACCCGCTTACAAGGATGTAAATGTGCCTATCAAATGGGTGGCAGGTATGACAACCGTTAACCGGGAGCTTCTTTTGAACGTAAAATATTTGCAGGGCAGCATCACGAATACTCTTTTATACTCGAATAAAGGTTTGTTCGCGGCCGAAAACAAGTATATAACCGATTATCTGGCAGGAAGTGCAGTTGCCTATTCTGGAGCAAAAACCATAGCGGCCGAAAAGATTATCGATGCAGCATTCAACCAGCTTTTGGGGAATTACTTCAATCCTACTCACGTATTGATGAATCAGGCAGATTACCTGACTTATGTTAAATTCAACAAGGCAGTTGGAAGTGGTGAGTATGATCTTCCTAACGACATGTTGAGGGGATTTGCCGGAAGCGGACTGGAGGCCAACGTTCAGATCGTTCCCGTTCCCTCGTTGACCGCCGGAGTTGCATATGTTGTTTCCGCACCGGAATTTGAGTTCATAAACCGTCTTGCACCCGAACTGAAAGTTTCTGAAGAACACGACGAAAACTTCGCCTATAACAAGGTTACGTTCCGTGTGGAAGAAATGATCGGTTTTGTAGCTAAAGACCTGAATGCAATGATTAAGATCACTCTTTGATAACCTGTAGGGAGGGTTACTCCTCCCTACTTTAAAACTTTAACAAAATGGCAAAAATACTTTATAACGTAATTGCATACGAGGCCACAGCGGCACAATGGGCAGCCGACACTAAGATTTACCCGGCAAATACCCTTATGATTGAATCTGATACAGGTATAATCAAAAAGGGTGACGGTGCGAAAGCATATGCCGCACTTGCGACCGTTGGAGCAAAACAGGCTCTTGCATGGGCTGACGTAACTGGAAAACCATCAACGTTTGCACCGGAGATAGGAACGACCGCAACGAAAGCGGCAGCTGGAAACCATAATCACGCCGTAGTAGCAGATGCTGCCAGCGGACTGGAAGCAGCATCCGACATTCAGGCTTTGGCAATAGCCTTAAGCACAAGGATTAAAGCATTAGAACCGGTTGCATGACATTAGCAGACGTAAAGAGCAGATTAAGGGTTGATTTCAACGATCACGACACCTTGATAACATCGTTGATGAACGCAGCAATAGCGAGAGCGACAAGCGTTATCGGTGAGCTTGATCTTGCAATCAATCACGAAGCGCAGGAGGCTATTTTAGACGATATAGAAGCTATGTATCGAGGGGATGGCGGCTCTTTATCGTCGATGAAAACATACAGGAGACTTTCAATAAGACCGATGATATGAACTACGACCAGAAGATTGATTTTATCACAGAGGGCGAAACTTCGGACGGTTACGGAGGGGTGACACCATCCGAGACGGTCGAATTGAGCACGTGGGCAGCTATCGAGCAGCTTAAGCAATCACGGTCAATAGAACAGGTTCAGATGAAGTTACCATCAACTTACAGGGTTAAGGTACAGGTAAGAGGGGGTTTTTACCCGACGGTAAATATGAGAGTAAAATGGAACGGTCAGAAGTTCAACATACTTACTTCGCCCGTAGTCGAGAACGTAAGATTAAAGAAAGAATGGATATTTGATATATGCCAGTCATAAACACGACATCAAAGAATCTGAAGAAGTATCAACAGAAAACCATCCAAAAGGTAAAAGATTTGGTTGTAGATAAGATTACTGACGTAGAGGAGATGGCTACCAGGCAGGCGCCGAATTTTATCAGTATAGACAAGAAGTTTACGGCCGATGAATTGGAGGGCGAAGTGGGCGTGATGGGGGAAAACGTAATGGCGGCTTATATCGAATTTGGAACAGGACTTTACGCAGCCGATTTATTAAAAGATTATCCGCAATGGATAAGGGATATTGCAATTGAGTTTTACATAAACGGAATGGGGACACTCAAAAGCAGCCCGTATTTATACAATAATTTTTTAGTAAAGGAAGCGGAATTTAAAAACGAGCTAAACAAAATACTGGATGGATCGGTCGACGACAATTAGGGGAGCTGTTTTAACAGCGTTAAGCGGGTTTAAGCACAAGAACACATTAGTGCCGATATTCGATGAGATAGTAAACCCGAATACGACTATTCCAAAAATAGACGGAGCGGAGGTTTACATGGTTATCCAAAACCAGCAGCAGTATGACGGGCAGCACACGTTTTGCAATCCAAGATTCAATCTTAACATAACCTTACGGATAGTGACCAAATGGGGGCTTGTTGGAAGCAAGAAGTTATGCGAGGACATAGGAGACGCAGTTTTAGCTTTGCTTAGAGACGACAGGGGGGGGAGTAAGTTAGCGGGCTATCAGAAAGTAGAAATGCCCGTATCGAGAACAATGACGGAAATAACTAATCAAAATTTAGCATTCACGAAAATTATAACATTAAACTTTATACAAAATGGCTAATACAAACGTAAAAGGGCACACTGGTTTACTGTCAGTATATGATACGGCAGCGTATAAACCGATCGTGTGTTTCACTTCAACTTCGATGAGCAGCGTATTGCGGCTTATTGAAAAAGTGAACTACTGCACGGAGGGAAAGACTGTCCAATCCATTGACGGGATAGACAGGACGGTTAACTTCGATGCGGAAGTGATGACAATAGAAACACCTGGAGACGCGGTAAGCTACGCCGAGCTGTTAGCTTTGCAGGAAGCGGAGCAGACATTTAAATTAGAGGGCAGGGGAAGCGCACAGTATTTTAATGCTGTCATTTCAAATCTGGACGACACCTTTCAAGCTGGGGAGGACGCAACCTTTTCAGGCACGCTCACCATCAACGGGGATATTTCAGAAACAGACCCAAAAGTTACACCTCCTTAATCAAGTTACCCCTTCGGGGGTAACTTTTAAAACTTAACGATATGTTTGAAACGAAAATACACTTTAAAGACAAAGAAAGAACTATCCGCTTTGGTTCGTGGGTAACCGGAGAGATTGAAAAGATCGTAAAAAAAGAAGTGGGGAATATAGAGATATTCGCCTACATGATATTTTTCGGACTGATACACGGTGAGGGGTTAAGGAACAAGTACGTAGCCAATGACCCGATAGGATTTGATGTGTTTGATTGTTACGACTGGATGGACGAACAGGGAGGTATATCCGGAGAAGAAGTACAGCGCATTCAGGAGTTATGGGTAAAACACAATGAAACGAACGTGCCAAAAAACCCGAAAGCCACGAAACCCCGTTAGATTTTGACTGGGATCGGGACGTAGTGGCGTTTGCGGTAGGGGAATTAGGTTTAAGGCTGGAAGAGTTTTATGAAATGCCGTGGTGTGAGTTCAGGATTAAGAGTTTTGCTTACAACCGGATGCAGGAAGAACGATTGAAGCACACGAGACTAATATCATACTATTCTGCGATAGGTTCACACATTGACATCAAGAAGTTTCCAAAATCAATAGAAAGTTTTATGCCGATAGGCGAGAAGAAGAAAAGCATGGTATCGGACGAGATGAGAGCCCTATTCGAGCAGCGGATGAGGGAGTACAACGAAGCAATGGATCATTATAACAAAAAGCTATGAGTTTTACCGCAAAGATAACAGCCGATATAGCCAACTTCGAAAAGGGAGTAGAGCAGGCGACCAGATCAATCGACGGGCTTCAGAAGAACGTTGAACAAAAGCTTTCTGGAATTGGAAAATCGTTCGAAAACATAGGAAAGAAAGCATCTGTATTAAGTGCAGTTCTTGTCGCCGCAGGAGGGAAAGCGTACATGATGGCTGCCGATTTCGAGGATGCTATGGGAGCAACCGGGCAGATATTCAAGGAGAATGCCGATATAGTAAGAAACTGGTCTGATAACCTTGGAACGGAGTACGGTATTGCAAAAAAAGAAGCGTTAGAGTACTCGAATCTGATGGGATCAATGCTTATCAATATCGGACGACTTACAGAACAAGAAGCAGCAAAACAATCAGCAAAACTTATTGAGTTAGCCGGAGACCTTACGGCAATGTACGGAGGCAGGACGCAGGACGCTGTTAGGGCGTTAACCGGAGCTTTGAAAGGCAATAATACCATGCTGGATAACTATGGGATGGCCGTTAACGATGCACTCGTAAAGACAAGAGCATTCGAGTTGGGGCTATCTGACGGCACGGGAGAGCTTAGTTTACAAGCAAAACAGGCCGCAACACTTTCTTTAATCTTCGAACAGACCGGGGCGGCGCAAGGGCAAGCAGCGAGAGAAGCGGACGGAGCCAGCGGATCGATGAGAGCATTAAGGACGGAGATAACCAATTTATCAACCGAGTTGGGGCAGGTGTTGATCCCGGTTATAACTCCTGTCATTTCAGGACTACGGGATATTGTCGCAGGAATAAGAACAATGTCGCCGGAGATGCAGACGCTGACGGTTGGAATTGCGGCTACAGTAGCAGCCATAGGGCCGTTACTCGTAGGAATAGGCAAGCTATTGCAGATGTTGCCGTTATTAAAAGCTGGATTTGTAGCATTGACAGGGCCTATTGGGCTTGTCGGCGGAGCGATCATACTTTTGGCAGCCAATTTCGAGGATGTTGTGAAAAACGTTACAACAATGTGGAACACATTCACATCCGGTATTTCAAGCTCAGCAAAAGCACTTGTTTCTCTTATAACCTTAGATTTTAAAGGTTTTTGGACTAACATAAAAGCTATGGTCGCCAATGGCGTTAAATGGGTTGTTGGACAAATGGAGTTCATGGGGGAGAAGCTCGAATGGGTTTTAAGAAAATTAGGTTTAGAGGAATGGGCTAACAGGGTTAATGCTTCGTTTGGTGGAATTAATTTAGACCAGGCAGCACTCGAAGCAGCTTTGGCAGCGAACGAGATGACTGGTTCAGCAGGAGCGATGCAGGCTGTTAAAAAAGAAGCGGCAGATACAGCGGAAAAGGTTGACAAGTTAACAAGTTCAATGAAAGAGTTAACTAAAGTGAAAGTTCCTGAAAGTATTATCGGCGGTGGTATCGTGATTGACAAGCAAAAGAAAGAAACCATATTCGACCAGCTATTTTCAGAAAAAGATGGGAATATGGTGCTTAAGCCAATAATCGAGCCCACCATTGAGCCGAAAGTGCTAAAAGACAAAATGATGGAATCGGTTAAATCGGCAATGGGTGATTTGTCGGAGGGTATTCAGGTTCTTACAATTGACCTTTCAAGTATGCTCGCAGCTTCATTGACTGACATATTCGGGGCTGTTTCTGAAGCTATTGTTTCGGGAGACAATGTTATGGAGGCATTGGGATCAGCATTGCTTGGAACGATGGGCGGTATAATGGTACAGTTAGGGCAGCAAGTTATTGTAACGGGAGAAGCTATTGAAGCGGTGAAGGCAGCACTAACAAGCCTTGGAGGCCTTGGAGCAATTGCAGCGGGGATAGCCCTTATAGCGATAGGATCAATGTTTAAGGCAGGAGCAAGAAAAATCGGAAGCTCAATGGGATCTGGGGGCTATTCATCAGCACCATCAATGAATAACACTTCACCCGGGTATGGGCCGAGCGACTACAGGGGTCAATACACGGACGATTTCGTGGTTAGTTTCAAAATAGGCACAAATGAATTGGTAGGGGTTTTAGACACTGCGCAACAAAGAAGAAACAGGATATGATATTCAAACTGGAATATAAAAATAAGGATTTAGACGTAGCGAGGCTGGAGATAACCACTCCTGGGCTGGTAGAAAAAACCATCGATGGCACGGAGGATCCGTTCAGGCTAATTTACAAGTTAGACAAGTCAGACAAATCTGGCCATTTCCTTACTTCGAGCGCAGAAATAAACATTTACGAGACGGAAGAATTTAACATAGATGCACTTAAGACCTCGAACGAGACTGAAATAAAGGTCGATTACTATATTAACAACATAAAGAAATGGACAGGTTTTGTCATTCCTGACTTCTTTTCAAAGGAGATAGGCAAGAGATCAGTTGTTTCGATGGTCGCTTCAGACAGGATAGGAACGTTAAAGGGTGTTACGTTGTCCGATTTGAACGCTTTCGTGTCGTTAAGAACTTTGGCAGAGCAATGTTTATTAAAGACCGGATTAAGTTTGCCGTTAAACACAATGGTAGATTTAGAGGCCGACGCTATTAACTTTTTCAACATAGACGCACTATCTCAAAGACTTGTCGACAACAAGGGGCGTTCGATAAGCTGTTACGATATTTTAAGCTCTATTCTTGTAGCCTCTAATTCAATCATTTTGCAGAGAAATGCCGAATGGTACATAGTTAATAAGCTCCAGCACGAGTTAGGGCAGGGGAGGTTATATTCCAACAGCACGACATTCACCAACTGGCAGGATATAATACACAACTTTTCAGACGTCACCGTCGGGGCAAGAAGAACGATAATTCCCGTAGCGGCGAGCACGGGTGTTTATCACGAGCATGGAGGGGGCATGCTTCACCCGGATAATTACGATTTTTCAAAAGGATTAACGGGATGGACTTCGGTGGGTGGATTTGTCGCTGCGGTAGACAATAAAGAAATAAAGGGATTTACGACAACAAGCAGCGGTGCTGTTTACACTCCAGTTTACGGAAACGCAACGGAAAAAAGCTACCTAATAAATGAAAACGAATACATTAGGAACGTAAATCCAAAGTACATTGAATCAGAAGAAATAAGCATACCATATAGCGGACAAGGATCAATAGAGGTTGAGGTAAATGTTAATGCGCTTGCAGCAGCTGTTTACGCAACCCCAGTATTTATACTTCCCGTTATACGTATAGCGGTTGTTGCAACAAACGGAAGCGACGTATTAACACTTGATTACAGCGGGAAATTTGTAACAATGCCATCAACAAACCCGCCAGTACATGAACAGACATTTGAAAAGGGGGAAGTAAAGAATGTAGGAGACATTATCCCGTTTTTGACGGAGGGAAAAAGAGTAAAAGGAACATTGGAGGTTTCAAATTTAGAACAGTACAAGTTAAAGATAAGAATTTACGGCACACAGAGAGCGGTATATTTTCATTCTGTTGACCTGTTAATGAGAAACACGGCTGAAGCACCAAAAGGCACAATTTTTAAAACAGAGCAAGGATCTAATTACACCAAAGAGCACGAAATAGACACAAGCATCTGGGGTGACTATATGACTGGTGGATTGAACGGCTATTTTTATAAATATCCCATCGACGACACTTCCTCTCTCTATTCAAACGGCGTTTTAACGTCCAAATGGACGGACATAACCGATCCCGGAGTAGAGCGTTCACTTCTTCACCATATAACCACACAACAGTCAAGGATGTTCTCACAGGCGCATGATTTAGTAAGTGCTGAGATTGACATAAGACTGTTCGATCCGCTTTCCGTTTACGTTGCCTGTTCAAAGAGGTACACGCTTGTTTCAGCGACGGTAGATTTTTTAAGAGGCAGGGCTAATTTAGAGATTGAAGAAGCGGTTTATCAGAACTTGACAAAAAGAGACTTCATTTATTCGTACTTCGGAGACGGAGAGACTGGGATAAAGAGTATTGGCGGTATTTCGGGCGGTACAGGTGGTGGAGGTGGCGGAGGCTTGACACCAGAACAGATAGAAATATTAAGTTTTTGGAAAAAAGACCCTGTCAATCCGAACACTATCTTTACTGAAATGAACGCTTACTCTAAGCTGGAGTTATCCGCTTATGGTGTTGGCGATGGAGGAGGTGGTGGAGGTGATTTCAATCGCTTGGATGTATGGGCAGATTATGACAGCTCAAAAGCGGAATGGGTGCTATCGGCTTTATTGGGTAATGACCTCAATACAAGGGTTACAGCTATTGATGGTAGGGTTACAGATTTAGAGAATAGTGCAGGTAGTGGAAGCGTCACAAGTGTAGGAATAAGTGTGCCTACAGGCTTATCTGTTAGCAATAGTCCTATTACTTCATCAGGAGTAATAGCAATTGGTTTGCAAGCTGGCTATTCGATACCTACTACTGTTAAGCAGGGGCAATGGGATGCAGCGTTCACTAATAATCATACCCACTCAAATAAAACTGTTCTGGATGGTATTACTTCAGCACTTATAAGTAATTGGAATACAGCGTTCACTAATAATCACACCCACGCAAACAAAACTGTTCTGGATGGCATTACTTCAGCACTTGTAAACAATTGGAATACAGCTTACACCAATAGCCACACCCACGCAAACAAAGCTCAATTAGACTTAATTACACAGGCAAACATTGATGTGCTGGCAAAATTGAGCATCGTAAATGGCAATTTGCAAATCAATGGCAACGCTTATGCAACAGGAGAATTATCAGCTTATGGTGCTGGCGATGGCGGTGGCGGTGGAGGAATAATCGAGACCGTTTATGGATATGGCAATTTAGGGCAAACATTTAATAACAACGTCTTAACCGACACGTTCAATGCTTACACTATTAATCAAATAAATACAAGGCTTGCATCTGTTGAAAGTGGTTCAGCGACAACGGTAAATACAACAGGGACGGGAAATGCTATTACTTCAATTTCAAAGAGCGGAAGTGTAATTACAGCAAGCAAGGACATCGCATTTTTAGAAACTTCAATCTTCAATACTCACAATACTGATAACATAAGGCATATTACAGGAGCGGAAAGGACGAAGTGGGATGGGGTTGTAACTGATTTTGAAGAGTTGGTTATCGGTGTAAGGAATCTATTTATATTGGAAGACTATAATCCCGTACCATCGGGTGGGGCTTATTATCATTATATTAATGTTGAAATAGGTAAGCAATATACAGCTTCTACAAATATTCCTAAACAGGATATTAATACTTTTGACAGTTGGTTTGATAATGAAGGAGTTGCTGTGTCATCATCCGTGAATGGATTCGCAAGAAATAATCCTCGTACCATCACAGCAACAGCAAATAGAATTTATATTGCTGTTAGAGACACTACTCAGATAAACGGAATTAAAAACGGGACATATTTGGTTAAAGTTGAAAAAGGCACCAAACCCACCGACTGGACACCAGCCCTCGAAGATCAAGTGCCCGACTGGAGTACAACTGATGTAAATAGTTTTTCTTTTATAAAAAATAAGCCTACACTATTAAGTCAATTTACTGACAATATAGGAGTTGCAACCCATATAGCTAATACAAGCAACCCACACGATGTCACCAAGGCACAAGTAGGGTTAGGGAATGTAGATAATACTGCCGATTCGGCAAAAAATGTTTTATCCGCTACAAAACTCCAAACAGCCCGAACGATAGCGGGCGTAAGTTTTGACGGCACAGCAAATATAGCTATACCCTTTGATAATTTAGCAAGCAAACCAACTACTCTGGGAGGCTATGGAATTACAGATGCGGTGACGTTGAATACTGCTCAAACGATTACAGGAACGAAAACATTTAGAAATTGGAAGATTGATTCATCTGAAGGTGCTTTAGGCATTCAAAGTTATAGATCTGGAACAGGAATGTTGTGGCCGTATGGTAATGCTTTATCAGCAATAAGAACAGGTCTTGGATTCGGGTGGTATAATACTGAATGGGTTATAGGCAATATTAGAGGTGGTGCGACAGATAGTTACGGATTTGGAATTGGATATAAAAATGCAAGTGGAAATTTAGATGGAGAGTTTAGAATTGCTTCAGGTGGAGCAGCCTATCTTAATAACGTTCAGATTGCAACAATCTCCTCTAACGTAGCATCTGCCACAAAACTCCAAACACCACGTACAATTTGGGGACAGAGTTTTGACGGAACTGGGAATGTTACAGGAGCATTAAGTGGAGCAACCACGATACAGGCGACTATTTCAGTTGCATCTCCAAAAGTAATTTTCAACGCCGCTGGCTGGTCAATGGAACAAGTTGGGAGTGAGTTGCAGATGAAGCATAATAACGTATTAAAAATGCGATTTACAAGCACAGGAAGTATAGTTGCAACAGAAGAGATAACGGCGTTTGGATGATAGATATAAAAAATAAAACTATGAAAAAATTAATTATTTGGTTGGCAAAGATTTTTAACGTAAATTTAACGGTCGAAAAGGTAATCTACAAAGATAAGATTGTAGAAGTGATTAAAGAAGTACCCAAAGAGGTGATTGTAGAAAAAGAGGTGATTAAGGAAGTTATCAAGGAAGTTCCTGTTTACAAGGAAGTTAAATATGTGGCTTTAAAAGACGAAGTTACTAATGATACTTATGTTGAGGGTAATTTGGTTGTTAAGGGCTATTTATATGTAGATGGTGAAGTTAGTTGTTATAAAATTAAAGAAGAGGAGGCATAATTATGGCATTACCAGATACAAATATAAGTACTACTTTAGTAGGCACAACGTTAGGTTCAGGAAGTAGAGATGTAGGAACATTATGTACACACCCGAATATCAATAAATGGAGTAGATGGAAGCCGATACGGTCAAACAAGGTTGCAGGTTTAGTTGAAACTGACTTAGAAAACGCACAATTTGGCTTTTCTTTTCCAGTGGAAATAAATGCGGGGGTAAGCATCTTAAGCCAAAATTGGGTGTATGATAAACCTAGAGGATTAGCGTACAATGAAGGATATAGACTAGGTGATTTCAGAGGTTATAATCATCAAGCCATAATACCTTTTACAATATCAATACCTGATTCATTTCTTGCAAATTCGAATAGTCCATCAGTAGGAGTTTGTAGTATTGTATCGACAAACAGTGATATTCAATTAAGCAAGTTGTTGAAAAATAGGTATTTAGGAGCGATGGTGTTTATTGCAGGGTCTGAAGGTACTGCTCTATATAGAACAACTGACATAAGTGGATTTAGTGGAAGTCCCGAAAAGGCAGAGATATCCCTGAAAGATTGCCCTCTTGCAACAGAAGGCGAGGTACTATCTGTGTATTTATTTACATCATACTCTGCAATAACTGAATGGACTTCATTACCATATCAAGCATTAGAGTCTCTGAATGCAGAAGGCGATATATCTTTTAGGACGTCTGTGTATGTTACAGGAGCACCTAAATTGAATAAGCACATAATAGATGTATCAGGTATAAATGTTCACGGTTGGAGTGAAACTATTAATGGATACGCAACTGGAACATTGTTAACAGCTTTAACTAAGTCAATGGAGGCATCCACTGTTACAGTTACAGCGAGAAAAAATTCCAACAATGAGTTAGTTTACACAAAAGTATATTCAGCTGGAGATAATGTTGATCCTACGTATATAGATAAATATGATTATAATGCTGGAGATACCATTGGTTTTTTCGTGGATATGCCTTACTTTCCAGTAGACCAAACACTTCCGACCTTGACATGGGATGATTTTTACAATATAACTTATACAATTAATTACATTTAAGCAATAAATTATAAACATATAAAACAACAAAATTGTGAAAACAGAATTATTCAAAATGACAGAAGAAACTACGATGGAAAACGGAGTAGAAGTCAAAAAAGTAATACAACTGGAAACTATCATCAAGGATGACAATGGCAATGAAATTGGGCGAATACATGTGAACCAGTGGGGAGGCAGTTTCAACCTGAACACGGGGCAGCTTGATGTTCAGGCAGTAAACGACGGAATTATAAACGTATTAAATCCACAATAATGGCAAAGAAAGAATTGAAAGGACTTAGCCGGGGGGAAGCAGTTTCCCTGTATTCGGCAATCAGAGACATTAAGAGCGGCAATCTCGACAAGGAAGCGATGGTAGCGTATGTACTGCTT
>NZ_DIQL01000054.1:0-12884 GCF_002427225.1 Proteiniphilum sp. UBA5463
GGCCCACTTCACCAGTTCGGCGAATACCTCGTGGGCAAAATCACCCCGGTTGGTGAACTCGAAGGCGCGGATTCCCCCTTCGTAGCATGCTTTCACCACTTTTTTTGCCACTTCCGCATCGGCATGGTAAAATACCGGCACGATGCCGGTATTTTCCATGGCCTGATATACCTGTAGTCTTGAAAATTTTGCCATAAATAAGTTGTCAGTTTTCGGAGGACAGCAATCGGCTTACCGTTGATAACACTCAACATTCAGCTTTCAGCTCCGGATTCTTATTTCTAACTTTATAATCTTGTTTTCTGAATCGTTCCAATCAGTAAATCCTCATCGTACCACTCTGCCTGATCCGTCACCTTTCATCAGCGTTTCTACTTCCGGCACGGTCACCAGATTGAAGTCGCCGTAAACGGTGTGCTTGAGGCAGGAAGCAGCTACGGCAAAGTCGAGCGCTTTCTGGTCATCGCCTTTGTAGGTGAGGAGTCCGTAGATCAGGCCACCCATGAAAGAGTCTCCGCCACCAACTCTGTCCACGATATGAGTGATATCGTATCTTCTTGACTGATAGAGCTTGTCGGAATAGAGACATCCGCCCCACGTATTGTGATTGGCATTGATGGATCCGCGTAGCGTGATGATCACCTTCTTTGCCCGGGGAAATTGTTGCATCAGCTGCTTGCATACCGACTCAAATTCGGCTGCATCCACTTCACCTCCGGTATGCTCCACCCGGAATCCTTTGGGCTTGATGCCGAACACTTTTTCTGCATCTTCCTCATTGCCCAGTATGATATCACACCCTTCCACCAGTTCGGGCATAATGTCCGCTGCCATCTTCCCATACTTCCAGAGATTTTTCCGGTAGTTAAGGTCGCACGAAACTGTCACTCCCAGCTCATTTGCTATTTTTATTGCTTCCAGGCAAACATCAGCGGCTCCCTGTGACAATGCAGGAGTGATTCCTGTCCAGTGAAACCAGGTCGCATCTTTCAGTATTTCTTTCCAGTTGAACATCCCTTTTTGAACTTCCGCAATTGATGAGTATGCCCTGTCGTAAACTACTTTAGACGGCCGGGCTACAGCTCCAGTTTCCAGGAAGTAGATCCCCACACGTTCACCTCCACGCTGAATATTCCGGGTCCCTACATTGTATTTTCTGAGATCGGAAATGCACCATTCAGCTATCTCGTTTTCCGGCAACCGGGTTACAAACTCCACTGGAATACCATAATTTGCAAGTGAAACTGCCACGTTTGCTTCCCCTCCGCCAAAGGTGGCAGAAAGACTGCCGGACTGGATAAATCTTTTATAGCCAGGTGTGGCAAGGCGCAGCATGATCTCGCCAAAAGTCACTATTTTCTGCATCTTATTAATCTATTTGAATTATTAAAGGTTGATCTATTTTCTGCTTCTCTTGTTTCACATATTTTGTCCATTCATCAAAACTGTTGAACCCGGCCTTACTCCATCCTCCACCTGCATAGTAAGTATAAGGTGTTCCGGGCTGATAGCTGTTGAGCCCCAGAAAGTGCCCGTTTGAAACCTTTATGATGCCGAACCCCTCCGGGTGAATGGCTGCGGTATAAATGGTGCCGTTTGTTTCATTTCCGGGAGTTTCGTAAGCAATGATTCCGGTGTTGTCGCCAAAGGTTATGATTGGGGCATTTGCTTCGGTATTTTTATCAGGCATTACGATACCGGTTGCGATTGTCAGTTTTGTAGTGTCTGTCTCGAAGATATTGGTTACCCTGTTGAAAAGGCTGTAGGCATCAAGCGAGATAATACGCGTTTCCCGTACCTCCCGACCTCCGGCAGTGTAGGGAGCGTAGGTAAGTTTGAAACTTATACGTAATGGTCCTTTGTCGAGAATCACGGCGGTCACGAAGTTGTCTCCCATACAGAGAGTATCGTCATAAACAGGAGCTGTCATTCCTAATCCAAGCGTTCTGCCCACCTTGTAAAAATCCAACCCTTCACCGTGGTCTTCGTGATAAGAAGCTACGCCTGACAAATCGTTTCGATACCATTTGTCAATGATTAACGAATCGGTTCTCTTTGCCCAGAAATCCATACCGTTACTGATCTCGCCGGATGCTTTCAGGGCAGGGCCATACACTCTGAAAGCTGTACGGTTGTTCTCCCATGCAAAATCGTCCTTCCTTTCAGGTACCAGCCTGCCATAAACAAGTGGTTCAAAAGATTCGGGCTTACCGACAGAAATGTGATACAAGGCTGTCCGCCCGGCTTTCAGTGAAACCGGGAATATGACCGATTCTACTTCTTTGGTCCCATTTGTTATAAGCTGGCAAGGGGTTTGTTTACCTGCATCGTTAGTAACGATGATTGTTTGATCCGGCAATAAAGAGAGTTTTTGCCGCACATCTGCCCATGCTACTTCCACCATTTCATTGTCCCTGTCGAAAGAACCCGGATTACTGATGTTCATGAGCAGCCCTTTTTTCCCGGCACTACAACCGAGAAGGGTCAGGATCGACAAATAGAGTAATATATTCCTTGTTCCCATACCTTTCAATTATTTAAGCATTCCAACCCCGGCATTGCAAGGGTTGGAACATTGTCTTTGCTTTTTTTTTATTATTCCGTTCTATGGTTGTTTGCCGATATAAGCTAAAATACCGCCGTCTACATAGAGGATATGCCCGTTTACAAAATTTGATGCGTCAGAAGCCAGAAAAACAGCTGGTCCCATAAGATCTTCCGGTGTTCCCCAACGGGCTGCCGGTGTTTTGGCAATGATAAACGAGTCGAAAGGGTGACGTGACCCGTCGGGCTGCCTTTCTCTTAAAGGAGCAGTTTGAGGGGTTGCAATATATCCCGGTCCAATCCCGTTGCATTGTATGTTGTGTTCTCCGTATTCTGAACAGATATTTTTCGTTAACATCTTTAACCCTCCTTTCGCTGCTGCGTATGCAGAAACGGTTTCGCGTCCCAGTTCACTCATCATAGAACAGATATTAATAATTTTACCATGCCCTTTTTCGATCATGTGAGGAATAACTGCCTTCGAAACAATAAAAGGCCCGTTCAGATCAATATCAATAACCTGACGAAATTCCGCGGCTGTCATCTCATGCATGGGGATACGTTTGATGATACCCGCATTATTAACAAGTATATCTATTACACCTATCTCTTCCGTCACCTGGGTAATAAATTTGTTTACCGCATCCTCATCGGTTACATCACATACATAACCGTGTGCTTTTATACCTTTCTCCTTGTAAGAGGCGAGGCCTTTATCTACCAGGTCCTGATTAATGTCATTGAACACAATTTTGGCTCCTGCTTCCGCGAAAGCCGTTGCCATGGCAAAGCCAATTCCATAAGAAGCCCCGGTTACCAGGGCTATCTTTCCTTTTAATGAAAAATTAACCATCATATGTTTTTTATTTTAGTTCCACAATTTTTGAGAAATCCTGATCGCCGTAGTCGAGATTTTCTCCTGCCATACCCCAAATAAAAGTGTAGTTGCTTGTAGCAGCGGCAGAGTGTATCGACCACTCGGGAGAGAGTACGGCCTGATCGCCTTTCATCCAGATGTGACGCGTTTCGGATGGTTCTCCCATGAAGTGGCATACAGCCTGGTCTTCCGGTACTTCAAAATAAAAATATGCCTCCATCCTGCGGGAGTGTACATGAGCAGGCATAGTGTTCCAGACACTTCCCGGAGCGAGCTCTGTCATCCCCATCTGCAGCTGACATGTCGGGAGCACCTGGTTTACAATCATTTTATTGATATTCCGATGGTTTGAGCCTTCGAGGGAGCCCATTTCTGCAACCTCCGCATCGGCCTTGGTCACTTTTTTATCGGGATAATTACGATGAGCGGTGGCCGAGTTGAAATAAAACTTCGCGGGTTTTTTGGCGTCGTCGCTTTCAAAATAAACTTCCCTGTCTCCTGAACCCAGATACAGCGCTTCTTTGTAATCGAGCTCAAAAACATCATTTCCTACCTTAACTTTACCCTTACCTCCTACATTATAGATACCTATTTCACGGCTGTGTAGGTACACAGCCTGTTTCAAAGGTTCTATCGCCTCAAGGTGCAAAGACTCGTTCACCGGCATCGCGCCTCCGACAATCATGCGGTCATACATGGAATATACCATGTTTACCTCATCTGCACTGAACACTTTTTCTATTAAAAAATCCTTGCGCAAACGTTGTGTATCATAAGATTTTACATCCTCGGGATGCGCTGCATAACGCAATTGATAATTTGTTTTCATAATTCTTATTGAGTTTTTATATTTGAGCCTGTTCTGACAACACGGAATTCCTTTTTAAGTAGCTGTAGTTTAATGGATATCATATTTTACGATAAAATTTATTTTTCGATATGGAGCTATGTTTTGTTGTCTAAAATAGATGAAAATATTATTATTTACCAACAAATTCACTGATTCACTGATTACAGGATATCTTAATATATTTGTAGCGAAGGCCAAAAATTAAAAAAGCCTGTTTGATAATGAACGATATAAATGTTTGTTAGTTTTCAGACTGTTTTTCCAGATCTCTCTTTCGTTTTAAAGCTTCAAGAAAATAATAATCAGCATAATTCAGAGGAACGTCAACTTCTGAATTATGCGGCAGGCTACCTACAGAGTGCATCAGTAGAAAATTTCCGTTCCGACCTGCTTCTGCACGGTAAGATGGACTTGCAAGGGATGTTAATATTTTGTCAGCCCAAGTTTTGTAATTTTTCTGATTGGAATAGGCAGACAGTTCATAAAGCGCTGATGCTAGAATAGCTCCTGCAGATGCATCTCTAAAAGTATCAGGTATATCTGGGGCGTCAAAATCCCAATAAGGGACTCCGTCATCAGGATAATTCGGATGTTCGGCGATAAAATTTAGTGCTTTTTCTGCCTGATGCAGGTATTTTTCATTTTTTGTTTCACGGTAACACATTACAAATCCGTATATACCCCATGCCTGTCCGCGAGACCATGAACTATTGTCAGAATATCCCTGGTGTGTATTTCTGTGTCTTACACTACCGTCACTCATATCATAATCAATAACATGCCATGTGCTGTAATCGGAACGGTAATGGTTTTTTAATGTCTTTTCAACGTGTGAGACAGCTATATTATGAAATGTTGAGTCACCGGAAAGTTTCGTAGCTTCAAAAAGCAGTTCCAAATTCATCATATTATCAATAATTACTGGACACTCCCAATCTTTGGATTTATTTGCACTCCATGATTGAATAATACCTGCATCGGGGATAAAACGGGTCGAAAGCGACTTTGCGGCATTGACGATTACACTTTTATATGCTTCGTTCCCGGTTAAACGAAGTCCGTTTCCGTAGCTGCAGAAAATCATAAATCCCACATCATGGTTTCCAGTAAAGTATTGAATGGTATCTAGTGATTCTGTATACTTTTTAGCAAGTGCTTTCCATTTTTCATCGCCCTCCAATTCATAAAGATACCACAAGCTCCCGGGGAAAAAGCCTGAAGTCCACTCTTGTGTGGGAATATATTTCATTTTTCCCTTAATAAAAGATTTTGGATTCATCAATTTTGTTGAATCTTCAATTTTATCGATCATTAATCGATATTGTTGTGATGCATATGAAACATTTTCCTTAACGAAGGCTATATTATTAATTCCATTCGTTTGCTGCTTGCTTGAACATGAGAAAGCAGATATGACTGAAAAAGACAGGAAAAACAGGAATAAAAGATTTTTCATTTTAATGGTTTTTATAAATTTGAGTAGTTTCTTACAAAACCTATATTCTCTTAATTTAATTTCAGTATGTATTGCTATTCTTTCTAAAGGTCATATATTTAGATGTATACACTTTGAATGGATGTATTCAAAAGACAAACACTTAATTTATATTAGAAGAATATTCTTCAAACTTTCGGAATTCTCATCAAACTTTCAATTACAACCACTTGGTTATTAACTACAAATATACGTATTCAACAGACACTTTAATTATTTGATTTTATAGTCAACATTACGGTGAAAAAAGTATCGAAATGACATGTAATCCACTAATTAACAAAAAATAGACCTATTCAAAACCCGACAGTACTTTTTGCTGATTGAAGGTGCCCAAAAAATAATTACCGAAGTATTGAAGGTGTTAAACGAAAACCTCTCGCTCAGCTGATTCTAATAAACAATATTATTGAATTTCTTGTAATAATCGATTGTCTCCTTTGTAAGTATGTCCAGTTGAACATAGTTCTCCTTATTAACCGGTTTTTTGAAGGTCAAATATTCAAGTAATGTTTTCATCGCGCAAAAACCCTGATACTCCGGCTCTTGTCCAATTAAAAAATCTATCTGACCTTTTTTTAATGCTTCAATATTTGGAGAGGTAAGGTCCATGCAAATCATTTTAACCCTATTGATGTTATTTCTTAAAAGATAATCGGAGACGATGCTGCCACGTGAATTCATCACCACAATGCCTGGAACATTATCATGCTTGCTGAAAAAACGGGCCAGATAGATCTCGTTTTTTTCAGGCTCAGAAACAGAAAAGGGAATATTTAATATATTGTGGAAGCAATTGTTTTTTGCAAGAAAATCTGTAAACCCTTTTTTCCTCTGAATGGTAGAGTTTGCACTTTTATCACCGGTCCTGACTGCCTGTAGAATTCCAATATTAGTATTGTTAGGAATTATGGAAGTGATAAGCTTTGCCATAAGGCATCCAATCATATAATGGTCTGAAGTGAAAAAGGCAATAGGAGAAGTATTGTCAATTGTTGAATCCACAAAGACATATGGTATCTCTTTTGCATCCATTTTTTTACACAATGTTGCTGTCTCTTCGTTGAAGGTTGGCCCAACTATAAGAGCATCCATATCCATTTCTGAAATCTCTTTGAAAACTTTTTTGCAGGAGTAGATATCATACTGATTGTAAGTTAGTATGAGAGACTCCATCTTTATGTTTTCATACTCTTCAATCGCATGCCTGATACCATTGTGAATACTCTCCCAATATTCACCGTGAGATGCTTCAGGGGTAGCGACCACAATTTTGTATCTCCTCTTTAAGGAGAGAGCGGAAACGTGAATGTTGGGCTTGTAATTTACTTTTTCCAGAACTTTTTCAACAGCCAAGCGTGCCGGTTCCGATACATTACCGCGGTTGTGCAGTACCCTGTCTACAGTCCCGGCCGAAACCCCGGCCATTTCCGCTATGTCCTTAATCCTTATTTTTTTGCGCATCAGAAATATTTATGAGTTTTAAAAGGAGAAATCGTTTTGAAATTACTTAATTTTTGCCTCTTTGTGTACGTGCACAAATATAGTGGATAATTTTCTTTTTTCAAAAAGAAATATGTACTTTTTTGAATTTTGTTTGTGCGCTACGAATACCATATATCTTTAGGGTGTAAGTCCCGAACAAGCCTTCCAGCAGGAATTGTTAGTCAAAGACAAGGGTGTTTACCGTGAGGTAGAATCTGAAGGAAGCCGGCGACAAAATCGTGATTGAACGAACAGAAACACAATACAAGGCTTTTCTTGTGGGTGAGTGAGCACTGGATTGCGAAGCCCGATAGTTGGACGTGAACAAGGGTAGTAAATTGTATCAATTACGACGAAAGTTATATGAGTTTACCGTAGGAGGTCTGTGTAAGACAGGTGGAGACTATTCCGAGCGAACAGGTACTGCAAAGCCGTTATACAGAAGTCTGCAGAAGCCATAGTAGCGAAGAAGTTCTTTTAATGAGAATGGAGCGAAGGGCTGAAACTTTAGAGCTGATAAGTTTTTTTAGAATAGTAAAAGCCAATTACAAAGGACAGAAAATAATCGAGAACTCAGAAGCAGCTTGCAAGCCAAGCAGAATGCAGTTTAATCGGGGACCTTTTCGCTACAGACATCCCCGTATGGTATGAAAAGAGCGGGTAGGTAAGTCCTGCTTGGCTTTCTATATGCAAAGAAGAACGTCGTCAGACGACAAATTTGATGGAACGCATAGCGGACTAATAATAGGATTATAGAAAAAACATTTTTGTCTATATTAAAGCTGTCTCCAAAGAAGGCAGCTTTAATTAGGGTCTGCTGAATAATTGATATTTGTGCTGGAAATAAAAAAAATAATTGACATAAAAATTGCATAACTGCAATAAGTTGAGTTTTTTTACTTCGTAATCCTTGCATTTTATGATACGATACAAGAGCTCCAGACAGCTTTCAATTTCAGAGTTCAAGATGCCCTTTGAGGCAAAATTGGATGAGAATAACCGGTGGGTTGTTCTTTCAAAAATAGTTCCCTGGGAAGATTTCGCCCGGCTTTATTACAAGAACTTCAAAAGTAACCGGGGTGCACCCACTAAGGATACCAGGCTTATGCTTGGAGTGATCATCATCAAACACATCATGAAAACGGACGACCGTGGAGTGATCGAGATGATCCGGGAGAATCCCTACATGCAGTATTTTCTTGGGCTCGAAGCCTTCACCTATGAACAGGTGATGACACCCTCGCTGCTGGTCTCCATCAGAAAGCGAATCGACCTTGATGTCTTTGAATCATTGACGGATGATTTGATAAGAAAAGGATTGGAGCTAAAAGCCGGGGCAAAAACGGAGTTCGGAGCCAAGATCAACATCAGCCTGTTGGATGACTATGCCAGGGTGGACAAGATATATCTTACCCGGGAGAACAGGCGGTTTTTGAAAGAGAAAGCAATCAGTTACACCGGTGAGCCACTGGGCCGAAAGCTGGTAAAAGAGATCAGGAGCAGATACCGGAAACGTAAAGAGCGAGGGGAAGCGGCAGAACGCAACCAGGTTGAAGGGAATTTTGGGCAGGGCAAGCGTGGATGTGGTTTAAATGATATCCGCACCAGACTGTCCTCTACATCAAACAGTTGGATAGGGGCTATCATTTTTTTGATGAACCTGATCCGGCACATGAGGAATATTCCCTTGCCTTATTTTGTCTCGTTACTATTGAAGTTGATGAAAGTGAGAAATATAAACATTTATCCATTCAGACCACAATTGAATTTTTGTGCCTGATTGGGAATTAATAAGCAGACCCTAACTACGGATAATCAGATAATCTATTTTGTTTTTTCGTGAAGATATTTATTTGCAAGCGATGATGTAATTTTTAAAAATATTTGTAACTTTGGGAAATTGTGAATTGTTGATAACGTTAGCTGTGTACGTAAACAATTTCTCCCATGATAGAGAAATATCACTTAAAATATATATTTTATGAAAAGTTTTATACATGAGGATTTTTTGCTACAGACTGATGCTGCCAGGCAACTGTATCATGATCATGCAAAAAAACAACCCATTATCGACTATCATTGTCATCTGAATCCTGAATACATTGCAAAGGATCACGTTTTCGACAATCTGGGGCAGATATGGCTTGAAGGAGATCATTACAAGTGGCGTGCCATGCGCACCAACGGGGTTGAGGAAAGGTACTGTACAGGAAAGGATACCTCCGACTGGGAAAAGTTTGAAAAATGGTCCGAAACGGTTCCTTACACTATGCGAAATCCATTGTATCACTGGACTCATCTGGAGTTGAAGAGAGCTTTCGGAGTGGATGAACTGTTGAGTCCCGATACGGCAAAGGAGATATATGATATATGTTCCGGGAAACTTCGTACACCGGAGTTCTCAGCTAGGGGGTTAATGAAAAAGTTTCACGTTGAGGTGGTATGCACCACCGACGATCCGACAGACACCCTTGAGCATCATCTAGCATTGAAAAAAGAGGGTTTTGAGATCAAGGTGCTTCCGACATGGCGCCCCGATAAAGCTATGGCGGTAGAGAATCCTGAGGAATACCGTGCCTATGTTGAAAAGTTGTCGGAGGTATCGGGTGTAGCAATCAACAAGTTTAAAGATTTTATTGAAGCGCTCCGGAAGAGGCATGATTTTTTTGCAGGTGTGGGTTGTAAACTTTCCGATCACGGGATAGAGGAGTTCTATGCTGAACCATACACACAGGCTGTAATTGACCAAATCTTCAATAAAGTGTATGGAGGAAAGGAGCTGACAAAAGAGGAGATTCTCCAATTCAAATCGGCAATGTTATTCGAGGGTGCTGTAATGGATTGGGAGAAAGGATGGACTCAACAATTCCACTATGGTGCTATTCGTAACAATAATACAAGGTTATTCAGACAGCTTGGCCCGGATACAGGATTTGACTCAATTGGTGATTTCACAGTTGCAAAGGTAATGAGCCGCTTTTTAGATCAGCTGGACAAAGACAACAGGCTGGCCAAAACCATTATTTACAACCTTAATCCAAAAGACAACGACTTGGTAGCAACCATGATAGGTAATTTTCAGGATGGATCGGTTGCAGGGAAAATACAATTCGGTTCCGGCTGGTGGTTCCTTGATCAAAAAACAGGCATGGAGGCACAAATGAACTCTTTGTCTAACCTTGGCCTGTTAAGCCGGTTCGTGGGTATGCTTACCGATTCGCGCAGCTTCCTTTCCTATCCGCGGCACGAGTATTTCCGTCGTATCTTGTGTAACCTAATTGGCAATGACGTAGAGAATGGGTTGTTGCCTGCTTCGGAAATGAATTTTCTCGGGAAAATGGTGGAAGACATATCCTACAGGAATGCGAAGAATTTTTTGTAATTTTCAAATACAGATATAATGAAACTAGGAAAATACAGTATTGGCGTGGGTGATCGTTTCGCTCATCAGGGAAAAGCTCAGTTGAAAGCTATCATGAGGGCAAACGAGAAGGGGTTGAATATTAGCCCTGTATGGAATAAGTCAAACAGAGAACATATCTATGTGGGAACAGAACCCGCCGACACACGCAACGAAGCCGATGAGGCTGTGAAAGCGCTGGGTTTTACAGGCGCTTATTTTGTGGATGCAGATCATATTAACCTGAATACAGTAGCCAAATATGTGGCTGTGTCCGATTTTTTCACGCTCGATGTCGCATCATTTATCGGCAAAGGAAGCAGCAAGGAGGAGGTAGACTCTTTTGTTACTTCATGTGAAAAATACCTGCGTCAGCTGCAAATTCCCGGGATGGATGAGCCGCTGCATGTAACCAAAGAATTGTTGCACGAAATTGCAGGCAAGTTCCTGGCAGCAACACAGCATGCATCCGATATTTATGCCTATTTGAAAAAAGAGAAGGGCGAAGGCAATTTTATTACCGAGGTATCCATTGATGAGGTTGAGTCTCCCCAAACACCCATCGAGATGCTTTTCATCTTGAAAATGCTGGCCGATAAAGATGTTCCTGCACAGACGATTGCTCCCAAATTTACCGGCCGGTTTAATAAAGGCGTGGATTATGTTGGCAATCTGGATCAGTTTGCCAAAGAGTTTGAAGAGGATGTGCTTGTGATTGATTTTGCTGTGAAGGAGTTTGGGCTGCCCGAAGAACTGAAGCTGAGTGTTCATTCGGGAAGCGATAAGTTTTCTATCTATCCGATTATGGCGGAGGTTATCCGGAAATACGACAAAGGGTTGCACCTCAAAACAGCAGGAACAACCTGGCTGGAGGAGGTAATCGGTTTGGCTGTAGCAGGCGGTGAAGGCCTGGAATTGGCAAAGAAGATTTATGAGAACTCCTACAACCGGAAAGAAGAGCTGTGCGCTCCTTATGCCGATGTGATCGATATCGATGGTTCTAAGCTCCCTTCCGTGGAAGAGGTGAATGGATGGTCAAGCGAAAAGTTTGCAAATACACTTCGTCATATTCCCGGACATGCCGATTATAATTCCAATTTCCGTCAGTTAATTCACGTAGCCTATAAAGTAGCAGCAGAAATGGGCAGTGAATATACAGAGTTACTTATAAAGTACGCAGATATAATTGGTTCATGTGTGGAAGATAATATTTACGAAAGGCATTTGAAAAGATTGTTTGCAATTTAGCAAAGAGTGATGTGTATGGTCAGTGTTAAAGAAGATTCTAACTAATTGCCCCAATTTTTAATTTGTCGCTTTTGGAAGAGATTATTACGTGAAATACGATTTTAAAGTTAGCATATCGAGCTATATTTGCCTGCAACATAAAATAAATAATAAAGTAAAAACTTATGTATAAATTATTTGACATCAGAAACAAAGTTATTGTCATTACAGGAGGAACCGGCGTGCTGGGAACGTCGATGGTGGAATATCTGGCGGAACACGGCGCAAAGGTCGCTGTTTTGGCACGAAACAAGCAAAAAGGTGATAAACTGGTGAAGAAAGTAAAAGCGGATGGGGGAGATGCAATATTCCTCCAGACAGACGTAACTGATGAGGCCGTTCTAAAGCAGAATGCCAAAGAGATTGCTGAAAAATACGGAAAAATTGATGTGTTGATCAATGGTGCAGGTGGAAATATGCCTGGTGCAACCATTGGCCCCAACAACTCCATCTTTGATCTGAAGACTGATGATTTCCGGAAAGTTGTTGAACTGAATCTGATGGGAACGGTTGTTCCCACGCTGGCTTTTGCAGAGTACATGGTGAAAGAGAAAAAAGGAAATATCGTGAATATCTCCTCCGCATCGGCCTTGCGACCCTTGACCCGTGTAGCAGGATATGGAGCTGCCAAAGCAGCTGTAACCAATTTCACCAAGTACATGGCTGGAGAATTGGCGATTAAATTCGGGGAAGATTTTAGGGTGAATGCCCTTTGTCCCGGATTTTTCATAACAGAGCAAAACAGAGCACTGCTCACAAATCCCGATGGTTCTTATTCTGATCGGGGAAATACTATAATCGCACATACTCCTTTCCGTCGTTTCGGTGTTCCGGAAGATCTTTTGGGGACACTGCACTATCTGGTAAGCGATGCTTCCAAATTTGTCACAGGTACGGTGGCAATTGTAGATGGAGGTTTTGATGCTTTCAGTATTTAATAGGAGTG
>NZ_DIQL01000054.1:13048-13439 GCF_002427225.1 Proteiniphilum sp. UBA5463
GAAAAGAATTCAAATATTCACTGGTGGTACCCACCAGTATGGGAGTTCGTATTACACCGATGAATGCGCAGCCGGTGCAAAGTACCAACCTGTTTCAGATGCAGGCAACAAGCGCTGAAACCAACGTTGCTAGCATTTCTTCTTACCTGGGACTGCCGGTAAAGGTGCTTACTGCTTTTGTAAAAGATAGTCCCATAGCGGCTTTTATTAAAGCCGATCTCAGAGCACGGAATATGGACTATGAAGGGCCTGAGGTGCCCCAGGGCGGCCCGTGGGGATACCGCCACCAGTTCAATATTGCAGACAGCGGGTTCGGGCTGCGTGGGCCGCGAGTACAAAACGACAGGGCAGGTGAGGTGGGGAGAACGCTGAATGTGAAAGATTTCGACCT
>NZ_DIQL01000054.1:13712-14759 GCF_002427225.1 Proteiniphilum sp. UBA5463
CACGAGGCGTTCACCGAAATAGCCTCCCTCTCCGATATTCTTATCGGTAATGAAGAGGATTTTCAGCTTTGTCTTGGAATTGAGGGCCCCAAAGCAGGAGGAGAAAATATTGAAGATACTATGGACGCTTTCAAAGGGATGATTATGAATGCAAAACGTGCTTTCCCTAATGTTACTGTGTTTGCCAATACATTACGGGAAGTGATCAGTGCCAATGAACATCTCTGGGGGGCTATTGTTTATGAAAACGGGAATTGGCACGAAGCTCCTTTGAGAAAGATCAATGTGATGGATCGTATAGGAGGAGGCGATGGCTTTGTAGGGGGATTGCTCTACAGCATTTTAAAAAAAATGGAGCCTGATAAATGGGTGCAGTTTGCCTGGGCGAGCGGCGCTTTGGCAACAACTTTCCTGACTGATTATGCACAACCGGCCGATGAAGAGGTGATCTGGAGCATCTGGAAAGGAAATGCAAGAGTAAAAAGATAATTGTAAACAATAAACGGATAATCAGAAATCGGATTATTATCTTAAGGTTTGGATTTCTGGTCTTAATAATCTATAAGAAATGAAAAAGAAAGCAGATATAGGGTTGATCGGATTAGCTGTGATGGGCGAAAATCTGGTATTGAATATGGAAAGTAAGGGTTATACCGTAGCCGTTTACAACCGTACAGTGACTAAAGTGGATGGCTTCCTTGAGGGAAGAGGGAAAGGGAAGAACTTTATTGGTGCTCACTCCCTGGAAGAGTTTGTGGCTTCCATTGAAAGACCACGTAAGGTAATGATGCTTGTAAAAGCTGGTAAGCCTGTGGATGATTTTATTGAGCTATTGATTCCATTACTTGAGCCGGGAGATATTATTATTGATGGCGGTAACAGCCATTTCCCCGATACGATGCGCAGGACAAAACAGGTGGAAAGCAAAGGGTTGCTCTATGTGGGTACTGGTGTTTCCGGTGGTGAAGAGGGAGCATTGAAAGGCCCGTCGATGATGCCGGGGGGATCACCCGAAGCGTGGCCACACGTGAAAGAGATCTTTCAGTC
>NZ_DIQL01000054.1:15162-15368 GCF_002427225.1 Proteiniphilum sp. UBA5463
ACCGGAAAATGGACCGCCGTCACCGCGCTCGACCTGGGTATTCCTCTCACGCTTATAGGTGAATCGGTATTCTCTCGATGTCTCTCAGCCCAAAAGAATCTGAGGGTAAAAGCATCTAAAACCATCTCCGGTAAAAAACCGGAGTTCAGGGGTGATAAACAGCAGTTTATTGATGATCTGGAGCAAGCATTGTATGGTGCCAAGAT
>NZ_DIQL01000054.1:15600-48684 GCF_002427225.1 Proteiniphilum sp. UBA5463
CGTTCACGCTTTTTAGGTGATATTAAAAAGGCATTTGATAACAATCCCCGATTAGAGAATCTACTGCTCGACCCCTTCTTCAAAGAGGCAGTACAGTCGGCACAGGAGAGCTGGCGAAGGGTTTGTGCTACTGCTCTTCTGAATGGTATCCCCGTACCGGCGCTTACCTCTGCTTTGAACTATTTCGACGGGTTTCGCAGCGAGCGCCTTCCGGCGAATCTTCTGCAGGCACAGCGTGACTATTTCGGTGCTCACCAATATGAGCGTGTGGATAAGCCACGGGGTGAATTCTTTCATACCGACTGGACCGGGTATGGAGGAAGTACGGCTTCTACAACTTATGATGTTTAATGTTGATAAGGGGTTGTGATGATTCGATGATACGACTTGAATTTTCGACATCCCCTGTCTCAAATCCGATATAGGATGATTTATTACGAAAATGGTTCTTCTCAGGCCAACTTATCGAAGGAAGATCTGAAGCAAGGACTTTACGAAGCATTGAAAAGATTGGGAGAACGGAAGAAAATTCTGGCCGTTCCGCCCGATTATACCCGCTTGCCCAGCAGGGCAGGAGAGCTGACGGAGATGACATGGGAGTACTATGGTGATAAACTGACCGATATCCTTCCTGCATTGGGTACACATACGCCCATGACAGCACACCAGATCAGCCACATGTTCGGCGAAACACCGGAAACACTTTTTCGGGATCACGACTGGCGCAACGACGTGCTCACCATGGGTGAGGTACCGGCAGAATACATCCGGGAGGTATCGGAAGGAAAGGTCGATTTCTCCTGGCCGGCGCAGGTTAATAAACTGCTAGTGGAGGGGGGCTTCGATCTGATCTTATCCATCGGGCAGGTGGTTCCCCACGAAGTGGTGGGGATGGCTAACTATAATAAGAATATCCTTGTCGGGACCGGAGGTAGTGAAGGGATTAACAAGAGTCACTATATTGGTGCGGTGTACGGCATGGAGCGAATGATGGGAAGAGCCGATACTCCGGTGCGAAAGGTGTTCAATTATGCCACGGAAAAGTTTCTGAAGCAGTTGCCTATCGTCTATGTGCTGACAGTGGTTGGAGTAAATGAAAAAGGAGAACAACAGACTTACGGCCTTTTCGTCGGTGATAACTTGGATGTGTTTAACCGGGCGGCGAAGTTGTCGCTTGAGGTTAACTTTGTGATGGTAGAAAAACCTCTGCAGAAGGTGGTAGTATGGCTCGATCCCACTGAATTTAAAAGTACATGGCTGGGCAATAAGTCTGTTTACCGTACACGAATGGCTATTGCCGATGGAGGTGAGCTGATTGTACTGGCACCCGCCCTGAAAGAGTTCGGTGAGGACAAAAAGATAGACAGCCTGATCCGTAAATACGGCTATTTCGGTACTCCCTACACATTGAAAGCAGTGTCGGAGAATCAAGACCTGAGAGACAACCTTGGGGCGGCTGCCCATCTTATTCACGGGTCGTCCGAAGGCAGGTTTTCCATCACTTATTGTCCCGGGAAAGCACCGGAAAACCTTTCAAGGCAAGAGATTGAAAGTGTAGGATTCAAATGGGAAGATATTGACAAGGCTATGGGAAAATATACCCCTCATAGCCTTAATGAGGGATTTAACACCCTGCCGGATGGAGAAGAAATCTACTACATCTCCAGCCCTGCCCTGGGACTGTGGGCGCACAGAGACCGGTTTGAATATTAATAGTATACGTATATATGCAATGGACCGTAATTTTTAGAGGCCTGTTCGTAACTTCCTGATTATATGAGTTTAAGTTGCCCTTAAAAACAGATAGTATAGTTAGCTGATTATATGGTTGTTTAGTAAAATTCAGAAGGACCATTTATGCGTGCAATGCAGATTTAATGTTTTTTAAGTTTATTTTTTTTGTATCATTAAATATATGCTGCTACATTTGTGGACGTGCACAATCTTATATCTTTATTAATAACGATTCATAGTAAAAATGGATAATTGTGATAATGAGTATAGGATTCAGTATGCTCTTTTGTTTGTTACTGCTTACTTTTACGCCGTAAATAGGAAATTATTCATACAAATATATCATGACAACAAGAAGAGAATTTATTAAAAATGCGGCTTTGGCATCTGCAGGGCTGGCCATGGGCGGCATATCAACAAAAATGAATGCAGCAAGCTACAACAGGGTTGTCGGCGCCAATAAAAAAGTAAACCTGGCTCATATAGGCATCGGCAACAGGGGTTGGGAGATCATCAACGATTTTGATAAAACGGGCCTGGCCAACGTGGTGGCATTGTGCGATGTGGATCTGGGCGGGGAACATACCCAAAAAGCGCTGGCTAAATTCCCGAACGCAAAAAGGTTCAAAGACTTCAGGGAGATGTTTGACAAGATGGGAAATGAGATAGAGGCAGTGGCTATTGCTACACCCGACTTCGCCCACTTCCCGGCAGTAATGTTGTCTATGGCCGAAGGGAAACACGTTTATGTGGAGAAACCGCTGAGCCGCACTTTCCTTGAGTCGGAGCTGATAATGAAAGCAGCTAAGAAGTATCCAGGGGTGGTTACCCAGATGGGTAATCAGGGACACTCTGAAGCCAATTATTTTCAGTTCAAAGCATGGAAAGAAGCCGGTATCATTAAAGATGTGACAGCTGTCACCGCTCATATGAATAACCCCCGCCGTTGGCACGGTTGGGATACGGGCATTAAAAAGTTCCCCGTGGCTGAACCGATACCTGAGACGCTGGATTGGGATACCTGGCTGATGGCTCGTAATTACCATGACTACAACAAGGATTTTCACTATGGTCAGTGGCGTTGCTGGTACGATTTTGGTATGGGAGCCCTGGGCGACTGGGGAGCACATATTATTGATACTGTTCATGATTTCCTAGAACTGGGATTGCCTGAAGAGGTAACACCTTTAAAACTTTCTGGACATAACGACTACTTCTTTCCGATGTCGAGCACGATCGAGTTCAAGTTCCCGAAACGGGGCAATATGCCACCGGTAGTCATTACCTGGTATGATGGTGTGGATAATATCCCTTCTGTACCGGAAGGGTATGGTGTCTCGGAAATAGATCCAAATATTCCGTCAGTAGCAGGAGGAAAGATTCAGCCGGCCAAACTGAACCCCGGAAAAGAGATATATAGTAAAGAGTTGACTTTCAAAGGGGGGTCTCATGGGAGCACATTGAGCATCATCCCGGAAGAGAAAGCCAGGGCAATGGAGAAAAGATTGCCTGAAGTCCCGAAAAGCTCCTCCAACCACTTTGCCAACTTTCTTTTGGCCTGCCAGGGCAAGGAAAAAACACGTTCTCCATTTGAGATATCGGCTCCATTGAGTCAGGTGTTCTGTCTGGGGGTAGCAGCACAACGGTTGAACCGGAAAATTGTATTTGACAGGGAGACGAAGCGTGTGACCAACGATGCTTTTGCCGATGCTTTCCTTACGGGAGAACCGCCCAGGAAAGGATGGGAAGATTTTTATATTGTTTGATATTTAACTTGAAAGTAGTAGGGGTTGAAATGTTTATTTATAATGCATTGGATGTCAATATCTTTTTAGCCCACTTGTAATGAAAGAGACTTCTCGAAGGGTACTTATCACGTGCAATGTAAAATATGATGGTTTAAATTTCAAAAGCCAATGATGAGTCCTCTCCGAAAACCTCAAAACCCAATTTTATTGGTTTGCAACATATTGAAAATCAATGTTCATCTTGTGAAATTTTCAAGAAAAAAGACTTATCGGAAGAGACTCAATGATTAATCAGTAAAAAAAGAGATACAGATGAGAAATATATTTCTAACATTTATAGCGGTAGTATTAGCTATCTCCGCTTCGGCACAGGAGCCGAAATGGGAGAATCTGTTCAACGGACGCAACCTGAGGGGATGGGAAAAATTGAACGGAACAGCAGAGTATAAAGTACAGGACAATATTATTGTTGGTATTTCCAGAATGAACACCCCAAACACCTTTCTGGCGACAAAAAAGACCTACAGCGATTTTATACTGGAATTCGATTTTAAAGTGGATGACGGGCTTAATTCGGGAGTTCAGTTCAGGAGCAACAGCTTGAAAGAGTATAAAGACGGTAGGGTACACGGGTATCAGTTTGAGATCGACCCTTCCGGTAGGGCTTGGACTGGTGGCATCTATGATGAAGCCCGCCGGGGATGGCTATATCCGATGAACTACAACCCGAAAGGGCAGAATGCTTTTAAAAACGGAGAGTGGAATCGCGCCCGTGTTGAAGCGATAGGTAACTCTATTCGCACCTGGGTGAACGGTATCCCTTGCGCCGACTTGTTGGATGATGTAACCCGCTCGGGTTTTATTGCCCTTCAGGTTCATGCCATTGGAAGTGCTGGACAGGAAGGAAAAACAGTTTCTTGGCGCAACATACGTATCATGACCGAGGATCTCGAACGGTTCAAGTCACCTGAAAGCAAAGATATCTGCCAGCTTAATATAATAGCTAACACTATCTCGGAGAGGGAAGCCGGGGAAGGGTGGAAGCTGCTGTGGAATGGAAAAACTACCGAAGGGTGGCGGGGTGCCAAGTTGGATCATTTTCCTGAAAAGGGATGGTCAATTGAAAACGGTATTCTGAAGGTGCATAAGAGTGACGGCGGTGAGTCAACAAACGGAGGTGATATCGTGACTACCCGCCCTTATAAGAACTTCATGCTGAAGGTGGATTTCAAAATTACCGAAGGAGCTAACAGCGGCATTAAATATTTTGTGGATACCAATCTTAATAAAGGGCAGGGTTCAGCTATTGGCTGCGAATTCCAGATACTGGACGATAAAAAGCACCCCGATGCAAAACTGGGAGTAGAAGGGAACAGGACCCTTGGCTCGCTCTACGACCTGATTGCGGCACCCATGGACAAACCTTTCCGCAGCGGTTTCTTCAACACGGCCATGGTAATAGTGGATGGGAACCATGTAGAGCACTGGCTTAATGGGGTGAAGATTATTGAGTATGAGAGAAATAATCAGATGTGGAATGCGCTGGTGAACTATAGCAAATACAAAGACTGGCCAAATTTTGGTAATGCGGAAGAGGGACTGCTTCTTCTACAGGATCACGGAGACGAGGTGTGGTTCCAGAATATCAAAATTAAGGAGTTGGAGTAGATGTAATAGTTTCTTGAACGTTCTATAGGCAAAAGTAAGGTTCTCCTGCATATTGCCGGAGCTTCAGGGAAAATAATATTTTTTTGAGAATTATTCCAGACGAACATGAGGGTGAAACTGCAAATTGATGCACCCTCACGTTCGTTTAGACTTACAATTTTCTGTTTTTAAAGGAAGTCCTTTTTATATAAACTCTTTCTTAATTATCTCTACCCACTTAACCAAACGATCTTCGGTCATATCATATTCATTGTCTTCATCGATGGGCAATCCCACCCACATTCCATCGATCACGGCGGTGGAGTCATCGTATGTATATCCTTCATCCGCGACCTGCCCTACAATTTCAACTTTATCCTTGATCTCATCATAAATTATTTTCATTGATTCGACAAAACTGTTAGAGAAAGAGGCGCTATCACCTAATGCGAAGATGGCAGTTTTTTTGCCGGAAAAATCCATTTTGGCAAAAGAGGGAAGAAAACTGTCCCAGTCATCCTGCAGATCACCAACTCCTGTTGTTGATGTACCAAGTATGAGGTAGGGGTAATCTTTTATTTCTTCGAGAGAAACAGTTCCAACATTGTATAAATCGGCATTGCCGTTTAACAGATCCTGCACCTGCTTTGCAATTGACTCTGTATTTCCGCCTGATGAGCCGTAAAGGATAGCAATTTTGTTCATAATTAATTTAATATCTTTTGTTTGTTCAGTTAATATATAGGTAAATACTTATTTAAACGCCTGACAATCACGATGAAAGATCATCCATTTTAGTCGCAGACCTTTTTGTTGATAGTTAATGGATAAAATGGTGCTTTCTGACTTGTTTTACTGAATAATTATTAACTGATTAACAGTTCAAGAAGGAAATTGTTTGCCGCGTGAAAGCCAAATAAGATCATAAGGCATCTTTTCTTTTGTAGAAAGATGAAAATATGCTATTTTTGCAGTCTTATACGGCGCGGTAGTTCAATGGATAGAATAGAAGTTTCCTAAACTTTAGATCCGGGTTCGATTCCCGGCCGTGCTACTTTGAATTAAGCTGCAATCGATGATTGGTTCATTGGTTGCAGCTTTTTGATTTTTCAGGCAAACTTATCTTCATTGCTGAAAGGCTGATCCCTCTGTGACAGTTGAGCTAATGTCTGAATGAGCTGTGTGAAAATAATAACATCGAAATTACCACTTGGTTAAAATATTGTTTCTCGGATAGGTAGCGGTGCTTATCTTGCAAGTCAACAGATATGCCAAAGTGAAACTGTACAAAGGAGAGATAGCTGCCAAGCACTACACACTGAAAAACTGTATTTCTTAATGCGATGTATGACATATGTATATACAAGAGAAATGATTATCTTTGTTTTTTCGTATAAAGCAGAAACAATTTTAATATATTGGAATCATGAAATTAAACTACATCATAACCCTAATAGGAGTTATTACGATTACATCTGTTTTGATCTCTTGTAATCAAAAGAAAGAAAAAGAAACTGGCAGCGAATGGATTCAGCTTTTTAACGGAGAAGATTTATCAGGCTGGACTCCCAAAATTACCGGGTATGTGGTGGGTGAGAACTGGGGCAACACCTTCCGTGTGGAAGATGGAATGATTAAGGTGCGTTATGATCAGTATGACTCTTTGAGAAACAGGTTTGGGCATCTTTTCTACAAAGACGAATTTTCGCATTATATGCTTCGGGTGGAATACAGAATATTGGGAGAGCAAGCTCCCGGAGCGCCGGGGTGGGCTTATAAAAACAGCGGAATTATGATACATGGGCAAACACCGGAGTCGATGGAAATAGACCAGGATTTTCCAACCTCAATTGAAGTTCAACTTCTTGGTAGCGACTCGCTTGTACAACGTACCAATCTTAATGTATGTACACCAGGCACAAATATTGTGATGGAGAACAAATTGATACTTGATCACTGCATAAATTCCACTTCCGGTTATTTTTACGGTGAAGAATGGATTACGGTTGAGGTGGAGGTGAGGGGTAACGAGGTTATCAGACATATTGTAAATGGCGATACAGTACTTGAATACAACCAGCCTCAGCTGGATGAAAGAGATGCAACCTATGTCAGGCTGTTTGAGCTTAACGGTGGTAATAAAATGCTGAGCAAGGGTACCATATCGTTACAAAGCGAAGGGCATCCTATTGATTTCAGGAAAGTAGAAATAATGGTGATGGAAGAGTAGGCAAGTAAAGCAACCAGCTTATCCTTGTTTTTCAGTACAAAAAATAACCAAGATAGACTGTCGGAAATGCACTGCTGAAAGTCGATATTTTGCTGATAGATAAAAAAATCCCGCTCTGAGACAAGGCGGGATTTTTTATGATGATAATTCATTTACAATTTTGGCCCGGCTGGAACTAGAGCCTTACCTGCTTCGTTACCTGTAAACTTATTGAAGTTTTTAATGAAGCGCCCTGCAAGGTCCATGGCTTTGGTGTCCCATTTTGATGCATCAGCATATGTGTCGCGGGGATCTAGGATAGCAGTATCTACACCTGGCAACTTGGTCGGTACCTTAAAGTCAAAATAGGGGATCTGTTTAGTGGGAGCTTTATCGATGGATCCGTCAAGGATAGCATCAATGATTCCGCGTGTATCTTTGATTGAGATTCGTTTCCCGTTTCCGTTCCATCCGGTGTTTACCAGATAAGCTTTTGCTCCTGATTTTTCCATTCTTTTCACCAACTCTTCGGCATATTTTGTAGGGTGAAGTGAAAGAAATGCTGCACCAAAGCAGGCCGAGAAGGTGGGAGTGGGTTCCGTAATGCCACGCTCGGTACCGGCTAGCTTAGCTGTAAATCCTGACAGGAAATAGTATTTTGTCTGCTCAGGTGTAAGGATCGAAACTGGAGGCAACACTCCAAAAGCGTCGGCAGATAGAAAAATCACCTGATGTGCTGCAGGCCCCTTTGATTTTGGCTTTACGATATTGTCGATGTGATAGATTGGATATGAAACACGGGTATTCTCAGTCACCGAGTTGTCGGTGTAATCGATCTTCCCGTTTTCATCCACGGTAACATTCTCCAGAAGTGCGTCACGCTTGATAGCTTTATAGATATCCGGTTCGCTCTCTTCACACAGGTTAATAACTTTGGCGTAGCAACCACCTTCGAAGTTAAAAACGCCCTCATCATCCCATCCATGTTCGTCGTCACCGATGAGAAGACGTTTTGGATCGGTTGAAAGAGTAGTTTTTCCAGTTCCAGAAAGGCCGAAAAAGACAGCAGTGTTTTTGCCTTCGCTATCTGTATTGGCAGAGCAATGCATAGAAGCAATACCTTTCAACGGGAGCAGGTAGTTCATATAAGAGAACATCCCCTTTTTCATTTCACCGCCATACCATGTACCACCTATAAGCTGCATCTTTTCTGTAAGATTGAATACTGTATATGTTTTGGAATTCAATCCCAGCTCTTTCCAGTTTTCGCCTGCGTCGGTTTTAGAAGCATTCATCACAACAAAATCGGGTTCGCCATAATTTGCCAACTCCTCAGCTGTGGGGCGTATAAACATATTCTTTACAAAATGGGCCTGCCATGCAACCTCCATGATAAAGCGGATTTTCAAACGTGAATTTTCGTTTGTTCCACAAAAGGTATCCATTACGAAAAGTCTTTTGCCTGAAAGCTGCTTCGTGGTAATTTTCTTCAACTCCTGCCATGTTGCAGGTGTGATGGGTTTATTGTCGTTTTTATATTCGTCTGATGTCCACCAAATAGTCTCTTTTGATACCTCATCCATGACAAAGAATTTGTCCTTGGGTGAACGGCCTGTGTATACACCGGTCATCACGTTTACAGCTCCTGACTCTGTGACCTGACCTTTCTCAAAACCTTCTAACTCAGGTTTTGTCTCCTCAATAAAAAGCTCCTCGTATGACGGGTTGTGAATAATTTCTTTCACATTAGAAATGCCATACTTGCTCAAATCTAAATTTGCCATTTGAATAAAATTTGGGTTTAATATTTATAGAATGAATAAAACTTATTTGTTTTACAACCTAAAACGGTGCACAAAAGTAATCAAATTACTTTAATCGGAAAAACAATTAAAGAAATTTTTCTTTAATTGCCTGTTTTTTTCTCCAAATATCTCCATTTCAACAAAAAAATGCTCCGAATGTTTAAAAAAAACCGGTGGAAATAAAAATTTTTCCGCTTCCGCATCTATTCCAAATTACAGGTGATTCTTTTGGCAGATGATGTTTTGTGCCCTGTTTCGTACCTGTTAGCCAAAAGAGTGGGGCGTTAAAGGCAAAACATCTTGATATCATCTGTTTGCCTATTTACCTATAGTGCGGAAAGAAGCGAAAGTTCAGTAAAATTAATAGTCAAATAAATGAGTAATATTCGTTCAAAACAGGGAAAAACATTACCTTTGTTTTCCGAAAATAACAGACAAAACTTTTAATTAAAAATGAAAGTATATAACTTTTCGGAAGAAAACTCTTTACTTAACTCTTTTGTCCGTGAAATAAGGGATATAACCATCCAGAACGACAGGCTTAGGTTTCGAAGGAATATTGAAAGAATAGGAGAGATTATGGCTTATGAAATAAGCAAAAATCTTACTTATAAAAAAATTAAAGTGACTACGCCGCTGGATGTTGCGGAAGTGAATGTGCCTGATGAGGAGATTGTGATAGGGACAATATTGAGGGCAGGCCTTCCTTTTCATTACGGTATTCTGAACTATTTTGACGGGGCGGAGAACGCGTTTGTTTCCGCATACAGAAAATACAAAGAGACCGGGCATCAATCTTTTGATATTCATATTGAATATATCGCTTCGCCATGGATTGACGGGAAAACACTTATTCTTGCAGACCCAATGCTGGCGACAGGGAGCAGTATGGAGTTGACATACCGTGCCCTGTTAACAAGGGGAACTCCTTCACACATCCATATTGTCACTATCATTGCCAGCAGGCAGGCAATAGAATATTGTTTGAATATTTTTCCCGAAGAAAAGACAACTATATGGGTTGCAGCCATTGACCCCGATCTTGACGAGTCCTCCTACATTGTTCCGGGAATTGGAGATGCGGGCGATCTCGCATACGGAGAGAAAATTTAATCATTAGTCTACTTGAAAGAGTCTCAAATTAGAAGATTTGACATCATAATCACTTGTGAATCAAAAATCATTTTTTCATAAAACGACTTATTAAAGTGGACTCAATTATAGAATTTTTTTTCAAACGCTTTGAATTCTCCTTTTTTCAGGATAAGCCGTTTCCATATTGCCGAAAGAAAGCCGGCACCGTAGCCGGTCAGCTGTATCCATGAAGCTGCAATGCTCAAGAGCGCGACCTTAACTGATCTGTTCTTCAACAGTGAATCGATAAACAGCAGCATGGAGTAAGCAGCAGGAATAAGCAGGAGATGAGGTAAGAGGGGTGACAGAATGAAGATTGCCGCCATCCCTGTTACAAAAAGAGCAGGGAATGAGTGCACTGGCTTCAGTGATCCCGGATGTGCCAGATGCAAGTTAATACGAGCTATCCCCGAATTGTAGACCTGTTTGAAGAATTGTTTGAATGTAGATCTCCTTTTGTGATATACATATGCATCAGGAATGAGCGCTGTTTTAAATCCGTTTTTCAGTAGTCGCAGGCTAAAATCTATATCTTCCCCGAATCGCATTTTCCCATATCCCCCGATGGCATTGAACGCTTCACGTGATACACCCAGATTGAAACTTCTGGGATGGAACTTGTCAATTGATCTTTTCCTGCCTCTGATTCCGCCTGTTGTAAAAAATGAGGTCATAGAGTAGTTGACCGCTTTCTGTATCGCGGAGAATGCCGGTAGTGCAGCATCTGGGCCTCCATAGGCATCAGTGTATTGCTTATTAAGAAACTGTGATACTATCTCTATATAGTTTTCAGGAATAATACAGTCGGAATCGAAAAATATCAGATAATCGTTATTAGCTTTCCGGGCACCTGCATTTCTGGTTAGCCCGGGACCTGAATTCATCTTTTCAAAGTAGATGAGGGGTAGCTTGTTATGGTATTTTTCTACAACTGTGTCTCCTTTTTTGTCAGAACCATCCTCTACAACAATCACTTCAAACTGTTTATTAGTTTGTTTGCAGAGGCTTGCTAGCAGCTCGTCCAGCTCATCGGGGCGGTTATATAGAGGGATAATGATAGAAAAATGCATTACCAGATATTTTTTAAGCATTGCAAAACTAACTATTTTATTTTGGTTTCCCATTCTGTTTGAAGAGTAATCTTTAATTCTTCTCTGCAAAGCATTATTTGTTGCAAGAGGATTAAAATAGATTATGATGGTTAATGCATATAATAGACTCAACTTTTGCATATCCACAGATTACAGGGAGACCCGTCTGTTGGCCCCAATTGGGAAAATTATTTTTCAACTAAGCGGTTTTTGTATATTAAGTAAGTCCGGCAACCCGGTAAAAAAGTATTGAAACGCCATGTAATCCATTAAATAGCAACAAAATAGGCCTAACCAAAACTCAGAAGTACTTTCTGCTGATTGTCAGGTGTTTAAAAAAAATGTCTAAGTATTGTCAGTTAAACATTCAAAAATTCTGATTTCTGACATTTTTATAAAAGCTCATCTATAGTAAAAAGAAAAACAATTAAATAAATGTGAAAATGTTTGAATATTTAGAAAATATAGAATACCTTTGTCCTTTCTTAATAAAATCAAAATGTTCAAGTCATAGAAAGTCAAAAGAAAGAAATCCGGAATAAAGTTGGTTGGCATATGGTAAAGTGTTGTAAAATGGTTGTCTATCTTCTTCTTCTTTTGTTGATTGCAGGTTCGTGTAAGAATTTTGAGGGAACACAAATTAAAGGAGAGATATCGAATCTGGAATACCCTTATATTCTGGTATCTCACTTGTCGGCTGACACATTTGCCATTGACACAATATCAGTCGATCGCAGAGGAAAATTTAACTATATATGCAATATCGATACTCTTACCACCTTCTCATTCTATCTTAACAATTACGAGAGCGCTGCAGTAGTTTTTGCAGATGACGGGCAGAAATTAACTGTCAAGGGCGATGCTCATTTTCCTGATCTTATAAGGGTGAATGGAAACGATATCAACGATGATCTGACTTTTTTCAAATCAAAAAACCAGGATTTGCTGAAACAACGCACTCAACTAATGCTTAACATGCAACTCAGAGAGGTGTTGGATACTATACGTAATAGCACATTGACAGGCAATGATGAAATAGCCCAGTTGAATCTCCTTAACCATGAGCTGACACTGAATGCCGAGGATTTTATTAAAGAGCATCCAGCGAAAATGTCGAGCCTGATCCTTATAAATGAGTTTTTCACGGGAAGTGAAAATCCCAAGGCACTTGAGCGTGTGCTGGGATATATGCAGGGAGATATAATGAGGACCCGTGCAGCAGTTAGGCTTAAATCATATTCACAAAAGATAAACAGATCTGCCGAAGGGGTCATAGCTCCCTATTTTCAGTTGACCGACAATGGCGGCAAAACTATCCATCCATACGATTTCTCAGGTAAGTATCTGCTTTTGTCCTTTATTTCAACTGCCGGGATAGAATCGCGTGAGACGGTGTCATTACTTAAAAAAGCATACTCGGGAATGAACAGAGATAGTGTGGAATTTGTTTCTGTTTACATTGATTCGGACATCTATCCGATTGAATATGTAGAAAATGATTCAATCCCTTGGAAAGTGGTACCTGAAAAGAGAGGCTGGGGATCAGACATAGTAGATGCATATAATGTGCAGTATATACCCTATAATATTCTTATTGCACCCGATGGCACCATAAAAGCCAGGAATATACCCGCCCAGGGAGTTTCTGTTGCCATAAATAACAGTTCTAAGGAAAGCATGTAGCCTGATTATAACAGTGCTATATGTTCTTCTGATTACTAGGGCTCTTTAATAAGAGGAGCTTTTTTCGTATAAAATTAAGTGTTAATATAAACCGAAACAGATGCTGGTCAAAGTATTTGGAGCGGCAGTGCAGGGCATTGATGCCACGCTCATTACTATTGAGGTAAACTGTTCAAGAGGCATACGTTTTCTCTTGGTAGGGTTGCCTGATGCTTCCGTTAAGGAGAGCCATGAACGTATTGTTTCCGCCCTCGAGGTGAATGGATTGAAGTTCCCTCGTAAACAGATAGTTATAAACATGTCTCCTGCCGACATCCGTAAAGAGGGATCGGCGTATGACCTGCCATTAGCTGTGGGCATACTTGCCGCTTCGGGAACCCTGAGACCTGAAATGTTAAATAACTATCTGATGATGGGGGAGTTGTCGCTTGACGGTAGCATCCTCCCCATAAGGGGAGCTCTCTCTATCGCGCTCATGGCCAAGGAGAGCGGTTTTAAAGGATTCATACTTCCCGAGGATAACGCAAAAGAAGCTGCTGTTGTGAAAGGATTGGATGTCTACGGAGTTAAAAACATCCGTGATGTGGCCGACTTTTTTAATGGTGAAAAGGAGCTTGTTCGCACCGAAGTGGATATCAAGAGTGAGTTTTTGAATAACCGGTCATCTTTCGAGTTCGATTTTTCTGATGTGAAAGGGCAGGAGAATGTGAAGCGTGCACTGGAGGTAGCTGCTGCCGGTGGGCACAACGTCTTAATGGTAGGTCCTCCCGGTTCAGGTAAATCGATGATGGCAAAACGTATTCCTTCCATATTGCCGCCTTTCTCATTTGATGAGGCTCTGGAGACAACCAGGATACATAGCGTTGCCGGGAAAACCGCACTGAACAGGCCGCTTATGACAGAACGGCCGTTTAGATCACCCCATCATACAATCAGTGATGTGGCAATGGTTGGGGGCGGTACTTATCCCCAACCTGGTGAGATAAGCCTGGCACACAATGGAGTACTATTCCTGGATGAGCTGCCGGAATTTAACCGGAGTGTACTTGAGGTGATGAGGCAACCGCTTGAAGATCGTAAAATCACTATCTCCAGGGCTAAATTCACAGTCAACTATCCGGCCGGTTTCATGCTTGTTTCAGCTATGAACCCATGTCCATGTGGTTTTTACAATCATCCCGGCAAGGAGTGTGTATGCCCACCCGGATCGATACAGAGATATCTGAATAAAATTTCGGGCCCTTTACTCGATAGGATAGATATTCAGATAGAGATTGTTCCCGTTCCTTTTGAAAAAATTTCAGGCGATGCTCCGGCCGAGCATAGTACTGATATATGTAAGAGGGTGATGAGGTCACGAGATATACAGATTAGCAGGTTCAGAAATATGGATGGAATTTATTGCAATGCTCAAATGACAGGGAAGATGTTGCGTAAATATGCCTCTCCCGACAGTGCAGGCTTAAGGCTATTGAAGATGGCTATGGAGAGGCTCAACCTTTCAGCCCGTGCTTACAGCCGCATCCTGAAGGTTTCACGAACCATTGCCGACCTGGAAGAAAGCGAGCATATAAAACCGGCCCATCTGGCAGAAGCCATTAGCTACCGGAACCTCGACAGAGATAATTGGGGAGAGTAATCATCTCTTCTCAAAATGGTGGTCGTCATAGAATTTTGTGAAAGTGTGGCCCCAGCGAAAACCTAGCTTGGCAAACTCTTTTACAACAGGATGACCGGGATGTAGTGTCCCATTGACCGTGGTATCCTGCACAGCCCCTTGTGGCTGGTTGGGAAGATTGGGATCTTTCCAGCGTAACGGGTTGAAACGTGGGTTAATGTCGATAGCCATTCCGCTCGCATGTTTTGAATATGAGATATCCCGGTAGCAGAAGCTGTATGTGTTGTTGTCGTCCATAGACAGGCTGTCGTTCCAGTTGTATTTAACGATAGGGATGGCCTTTTCAATTACAAATCCTTCGTTGAGCATATACTCGAAAAGGTGACGGAGGTCGGCTGCAATTATGCGGTTTGAGAGAATCTGCCCGCGATGAATCTTCCCGTCTGTTGAGAGATAGGTAACGTCTGACAGCTCCAGCTGATCGATTATTTTTTGCGGAGCGTTTGAGCCGGCAACCGCCTCTTCAATGCTATAACTTGAATCTACTATTGTATCTACTGCTGACTCTCTCTTTTCAATATGACACACAGATTCGCAAGACCGGTGAAGAGGTTGCAACTTTTTTTTGTTTTCGGTACATGCTGATAATAAAATCAACAACAACGATAAATTAATTGGGAAAAAATAGAATGAGATTTTCATCAACAGATTGAGTCTTTCATTATGCTCTGTCAAGGAGTAATAGTCTGGAAAATATTTATTTAATATCAATATAACAAGTCAACTATATCGTTAATTTCAAAATATGCATTAAGCACAGGTTATCAGTCGATTATGAGTAATTAATAGGGGAAAGTGCCATAATTCTGAAAGAGGATAAAGCTGTAAAATCACGAATTTAAGCCAGTTGAAACACTAGCTCAATTCAAGTCCGAACTCATCAGAAAGTTTTTGGAGTGAGGGGTTTTGCGATACCATCTCATCAAATATCTCACGGGAGGTGAGTGCTTTTTTAATTGCATTTCCTTCTGCAATTTTAATTGTCATTGAGATCTCTCCGTTTTGCAGTTTTTCTCTCAGAAAGGAAAGGATAGAGTAGCTATTGTCGTTGAGATACTGTTTATTAAGTTCAGTATTTACTTCCACCTCAAATACGGTGTCGCTCAGCATCTTTGGAAGATAGAGAGACATCGTATTTTTTAGAAGTTTCTCCTCGTCGAGATTTTTTGCATACTCTTCCCATGCTGTAACAAGTTCTTCCTCCGAGAATAGGTTTGAACCGACTTGAATAATTTCAGCCTCTTCTTCATTAGGCTCTTCATTTTTTCTATTTGTCAGGGAAGCGAGTGATATTCCCATTCCTGAGAGAGAAACAGTTTTCTTTTTAAGTGATGAAGGTATCTCCTGCTGTTTCTGAATGCTATTTTTTGTTTGTTTAGTTTTATCCCCTGGCAACTTCCGCTTTTGAATATGGGCCTCATCTTTGTTTGCCTCTTTTTCTGCTGACGCTCTTTTGTTTTCTTCAGCACTTTCAGCATCAACCTTTCCAACAGCTGCTTTATCTCCGCCACTTTCAGCATCAACCTTCCCTGCATAGGCAGTTTTACCTCCGGAGCTTTCAGTATCAACCCTTGCGGTGTTAGCCGATTTGCTTTTAACGCTTTCAATATTAGCTTTTTCTGCAGGCTCCCTGCGAGACTCTATCGGTTTGATAACTGTTTTTTCTTCTTTTTTGTTATTTGTAGGGGTCTCAGTCAGCTGGCACAGCCTTATCAGAGTCAATTCCAGCAGAAGTCGTTTGTTCTTGCTTAACCGGTAGTTGAGATCACAGTCGTTTGCTATTTCAATGGCCTGGTACAGAAAATTGTTACTGCATCGTTTTGCCATATCTATATATCTTTCGCGAATAGACGCCCCCACCTGAAAAAGCTGGACCGTATCTTTGTCCTTGCATACAAGTAAATCCCGGAAATGTGATGCAATGCCGCTGATAATATATTGTCCCTCGAAGCCACTGTTGAGGATGTCATTAAGTATAAGCAGGCAATTTACCACACTACCCTCAAGGATGGCGTCTGACAACCTGAAATAGTACTCATAATCCAAAACATTGAGGTTTTCAATGACCGCCTTGTAGGTGATGTTTCCTCCGGTGTAGCTCACCGTCTGATCGAATATGGATAGAGCATCGCGCATTCCACCGTCTGCTTTCTGAGCAATAATATTAAGTGCTTCAGGCTCCGAGTCAACTCCTTCCTGCTTTGCCACATATTGCAGATGTTCAACAATATCGGATATATTGATACGATTGAAATCGTAAACCTGGCACCGAGAAAGGATTGTGGGAATAATCTTATGCTTTTCGGTTGTGGCAAGTATAAAAATTGCGTGAGAAGGAGGTTCTTCAAGAGTTTTCAAAAATGAGTTGAATGCCGATTGTGAAAGCATGTGCACCTCGTCTATAATATATACCTTATACTTCCCTATCTGTGGGGGTATGCGCACCTGGTCTATCAGTGTACGGATGTCTTCAACCCCGTTGTTGGAAGCGGCATCCAGTTCATGAATATTGTATGAGCGCTGTTCGTTAAAAGCCACACACGACTCGCAATTGTTGCATGCTTCATGTTCATAAGTGGGGTTCAGGCAGTTTATGGTTTTAGCGAAAATGCGCGCACATGTGGTTTTTCCAACACCACGAGGCCCGCTGAAAAGATAAGCATGTGCCAGCTTATTCCCGGCAATGGCATTTTTTAGCGTTGTTGTAAGCGCCTCTTGCCCCACCACTGAACGAAAGGTTGAGGGCCTGTATTTTCTTGCAGAAACAATGAAAGTATCCATATATGAATCCCACCTAAAAATACAAATGTACAAAAATTATCTGTTTTTTACCTGCCAAAAGCAATCATGAATTTCATCTACTGGTTTTTTTATATCTTTACAGCCGAAACCATCAAATTGTAGATGATGAGATACTTTTCTTCAATTATAACAGTTGTTGCAATGATAATGGCCATCTCCTGTACATCAAGCAAGAACGCACAATCTGATGCCAGGGATGAAATTTATGAGGGAGACAGGATAATTGTGCCCGATACTTTTGTATTGCCTAAAATACCGGGAACATTGACAAATCCTGATGAAAGGGCAAAATATCTGGTAAGCCATTATTGGGAGAGGTTCGATTTTGCCGATAACACTCTTATTCAACGTCCGGAAATTACTGAGCAGGCTTTTGTTGATTATATCAACCTTCTCGATTATGTTACAAAGGAGGTGGCCGATGCTTCCTTTGTCTATACATTGAGTAAAGCACAAGCTGACACCGCTATGTACAGGCATTTCGTTTCGTTGTTTGAAAAATACTTTTACGAGCCCAACTCTCCTTTCCGCAACGACGAGTATTATCTAAAGGTGTTACAGGAGACAGCCGGTTCACCCCTTTTAACGGATGAAATTAAATCGCGATACCGGTTTCAGCTTGATATGGCTATGAAGAACCGTATAGGGCAGAAAGCCAATAACATAAACTTTACAACTGTTTCGGGTCAAACCCTAAGGTTGTATGACCTCAGAAGTGAATACACCCTGCTTATGTTTACCAATCCCGGATGCCATGCCTGCGAAGCAGTGACAAGCCGGTTGAATATGTCGAAAGCATTGAACGATGCTCTTGCCCTGAACAACCAGTTGCGTACAATGCTAACCATACTTACCGTTTATCCTGAGAATGATCCGGACAGATGGTGTGATCATCTGACGGAATTGCCCGGAGGGTGGATACATGGCTATGATAAGGGCATGGAGATAAACAGGGAGAGATTATACGACATAAAGGCTTATCCAACTCTATATTTGCTGGACAGGAATAAAAGAGTGATTTTAAAAGATACCTCAATAGAAGCAATAGAAACCTTCTTCTCTGTAAAAATGTGATTTGTAGATGAATAGGTTTCATTAAAAATTAATATTAACATTTAAACATAAAGTTTTTGTCTAAATAATTTCAAGTAAGGAAAAAGTAGCTTACATTTGCATGCTTAAAACGAGACTTTTAGCGAAAAGTCTTTGAAAACAAGGGATATAGCATACTGCGTGAAGCAACGGCTCTATCCAAGTATAAACCAAATTTTTATTTTATGAAGTACGTGAACTTTTGCCTTATTGCATTGACTTCAATTGCACTATCGGCTGGTTCTGTGAAAAATGGAGTGCCTTCCACTGGTTTTTATCCGGGAGAAGCAATGCCTGACATTGTTTTGACGGATCTGGGAGGAGAATATCGGAACTTGCACGATTACTCAGGCCGAAAAGTTGTGGTAAATTTCTGGGCTACTTATGATGCCCAATCCAGAGCGAGAAATGTTCAACTGTATAATTATTTAAGAATGAATAATTTAGATGTTGAATTTCTTTCAATCGCCTTTGACAAAAACAGGAATGTGGTGCAAAGGACAATGGCTTTGGATAAATTGGAGAATATACCTCAGTTTTGTGAGGTAAAAGGAACCGATTCAGAGGTATATAAAGATTTTAAACTGGACAAGGGTTTCCGCAGTTACTTAATTGATGAGAATGGAGTTATTACAGCGATCAATCTCACTCCTGATGATTTAAAAAACATTCTTTAAGTTATAATTGAAAAAAAGAGCGGACGTCATTTTTTTTCGACGTCCGCTCTTTTAATTATTTTGTGGGAATAATTGGTCATTTCGCTTTTCCCTGATTAGCTACGGCATCCATCAGTTTTTTTATCTCTTCAGGATCTCCCAGGAAATAGTCTCTTTGCAGATTCATATCATCATCGAATTCAAAAACATATGGGACTGCAGTAGGTAAGTTGAGGCTTACTATATCTTCGTCCGATATATTTTTCAGGTGTTTGATAATACCCCGCAAGCTGTTCCCGTGTGCAGCAACAATCACCTGGTTCAGGTTTTTCATTTCCGGAACTATTGTGTTGTTCCAGTAGGGCAAAATTCTTTCCACAGTGTGTATCAAAGCTTCTGTAAGTGGAAGATCTTTTTCGTCAACATCTTTGTAACGGGGGTCTTGAAACGGAGAACGTTCATCGCCTTTATCAAGAGGAGTGGGTGGTACATCGTAGCTCCTTCGCCAGATAAGCACCTGTTCATCACCATATTTTTCGGCTGTCTCAGCTTTGTTTAAACCCTGCAGCATGCCGTAGTGTTTTTCATTCAAACGCCATGTTTTTTCAACCGGAATCCAATCCAGATCCATTTCATCAAGAATTACATTCAATGTTTTTACAGCTCTTTTCAGGTAGGATGTATAGGCTTTTTCGAACCTGAAACCCTCTTTCTTCAGATATTTACCCGCTTTATGTGCCTCTTCCACACCTTTCTCCGATAGATCAACGTCTGTCCATCCGGTAAAACGGTTCTCTTTGTTCCAAACACTTTCGCCGTGGCGAATTAAGACTACTTGTTTCATACGTTTTTTTTACTATTAAATTTTTATTTATTGTTCTATTAGTTACTTCTACTGCAAAACTAAATAAAATCGGCCTAATTTCGGCTATTTGAATCCGATTTTATCAAATCATTTCTTCTGTACAGAATTACCGATGTTGTCTTTTTCTTCTTTTTCCATATTTTTGAGATGGCGAATTTGTATTACCAGGAGATAGAGCGACAGCAATGCTGCCAGTGTATCTGATACGGGTATCGCTATCCATAAGCCGTCAAGATTAAGGTAGCGAGGGAAGATGATAATTCCCGGCACAAGAAAGATCAACTGCCGGCTTAGACTCTGTATTATAGATTTAGCAGCATAGCCAAGGCTCTGGAAAAAGCTTGATGCTACAATTTGAAAGCCCACAAGCGGCAGTGCGGCTATCGATATCCTTATGCCTCTTTCAGTAATTGAAAGCAGTTCGGTATCGGTGGTGAAAGCAGCAGCAAAAATTCCAGGGAAAAACTGACCGCAAACAAAGCCCAGTATTGTTATTACTGTAGCAACTTTAAGTGAATAGCTGAGAGTTTCCAGTACTCTCCTGAAATTACGTGCACCGTAATTATAACCGATTATGGGCTGTGTACCCTGGTTAAGGCCAAGGATAATCATCAGGAAGATCATAAGCACGGTGTTGATGATACCGTAAGCACCTACAGCCAAATCGCCACCGTAACGCAAAAGCGACTGGTTCATAAGAACTGCCACAGCCGACCCTGCTACTTGCATGCTGAATGGGGATAGCCCAATTGAGATTATGGAAAGGATTATTTTTTTGTTAAGACGAATATATCTCCACCGCAGGCGTATTAAACTGTTTCTCCGGGTAAAGTGATGCATAACAAACAGCATTCCGATGAACATTGAGATTACGGTAGCCCATGCTACACCTTTTATTCCCAAATCGAACACGTATAGAAACAGAGGAGTAAGGATAAGATTGATAACGGCCCCTATGAGCATAGTGAACATTGCCTTTTTAGGGTATCCTGAAGCACGCATCATGGCGTTAAAGTTGTAGCAAAGGCTTACAAATACATTCCCGGTAAGCACAATTTGCAGGTAATCACGCGCATATGGCAGGGTGAGCTCGCTAGCGCCGAACGCCATCAGTATAGGATCCAGAAAGATTATGAACAGTGAAATAAAAATGGCATTGAGGATAATTGTAAGCAGGAGCGAGTTGCCTAGGATCTGTTCAGAGGTAAGTTTATCTTTTTTCCCCAGGCTTATTGAAATGCGGGCTGCTGCTCCCGATCCCACAAGCATACCAATTGAGGAGGTAAGAGTCATAACCGGAAAGGTGATGGCAAGGCCTGAAATTGCCAATGCACCCACCCCCTGGCCGATAAAAATACGGCCAATCACATTGTACAACGCGTTTACCGTTGTCCCAACAATGCCCGGGAGCGCGTAATCCCAAACAAGTTTGCTTATCTTCTTTGTTTGAAATTCCAGTTCTCTGTTTGTTCGCAAAATCTATGTATAGTAATAACCCTTTTCAATATCAGCCATTTAATCATCATCCATCAGTACATATAGCAAGAGCAGAATCTTTCGTTCAAATGACAGTTGAAAATGTTGGAGATATTAAATCAATTGCTGCAAAAATAATCAAAATTCCCCACATTTTCAGCACTTTTCCAACTTGTTAAGAAAATAGGGTTGACATTTTGGATAATTAATTTTATTTTTGAATTTTAAACCTGATAGCTATGTCCAATAAAGAACAACTGCTTCACTATGTGTGGAAATTCCGGCTCTTCCCTTCTGGTTCTCTCGAAACAACAGATGGCAGAAAAGTTGAAGTTATTGACCCGGGTACAGATAATAAAGATGCAGGTCCAGATTTTTTTAATGCCAAAATAAAGATAGGGGAGAGGTTATGGGCAGGTAATGTGGAGATACACAGTTCATCAGATGAGTGGGTGAAACATGGTCATCAATCTGACAAAGCTTACAATTCGGTTATTTTGCATCTGGCGGAAAAGGTTAACAGAGAGGTGGTAAATGAAAGGGGGCTGAAGATTCCGCAATGTGAATTGCAGATTCCGGAAAAAGTACGCCGGAGTTCCGAATATCTTATTTTTAGCGACAGTCCGTTGCCATGTAAAAATTTTCTCCCGTCGCTGCCGCTAAAGCTTATTGATTCCTATCTGGAAGAATTAGCTTTTGAGCGTTTGGAGCGTAAGGCCAACGATGTTTTTATGCATCTGAAACGTTTCAATAACTCCTGGGATGAGATGTTTTATGTTATGCTTTCACGTAATTTTGGTTCGGGGTTGAATTCAGATATGTTTGAGCGCCTGGCACTCTCAATACCATATAAAATTATTCAAAAGCACAGTGATAATCTTTTTCAGGTAGAGGCTCTTTTTTTCGGGCAAGCGGGAATGCTGGATGGGGAAACCATACTCGACAATTATTATGAGCAATTGCGTAATGAATACCTGTTCCTGAAGTCCAAATACCGATTGCAGAGCTTGGATGGATTTTTATTCAGAAGATTGAAAATACGTCCCCGTTCGTTTCCTCAAGTACGCATAGCTCAGCTGGCTGCCCTTTTGCAAAGATGCGGGAGATTGTTCCCGGTTGTTATTGACACAGAAGATAATAGCCGGCTGAGGCCACTGTTTTATGCAGAACCTTCCTCATACTGGCATACGCATTATTCTTTTGGAAAGATATCAGCCAAAGCTGCTAAACCCCTTGGAGAAACATCACTGAATAATATTATTATTAATGTGGTATCACCTGTCTTGGCAGCATATGGAGTAAAAACAGGCGATGAGATTTATTGTAAAAGGGCTGTTGATATTCTGAAATATTTAAAACCCGAGAGAAACGTAATTGTAAATACATTTGTGGAAACGGGTTTCAAACCACGCCATGCTTTCGATACTCAGGCTCTTATACAGTTACGGAGAGAGAATTGTGATAAACGTAAATGTTTCTCTTGCAGATTTGGGCATGCTATCCTCTCGTCGGGCAGTTAATTGGCACTTGTGAGGGAGTATTTGCTGTTTTCTCATAATGGTATATTTCAAATAAATTTGACTTCTGCTAGTTACTTGACGAAAACGTTGTATTTTTGTATGGTAAAATGTCTAAAGCCTAAAATGTTGAATAAAATTCTTTCATTATTTTCATTCCTGTTTCTGTCGTTGTTTGCCATTGTTATAATTCAATCTTGCGCCAACATTGCATCACCTACAGGAGGCGCCTACGATGTGGATCCCCCGGTGGTGAGAAGGGCAACACCCGGATTTAATGCACTCAATGCCTCTCCCGGTAGGATTGAGATAGAATTTGACGAAAATATTAAAATCGAGAAGCCCAACGAGAAAGTAATAATTACACCTCCCCAGCAAAATATGCCGGTAATCCGCTCTGTTGGCAGAAAGGCTATTGTAGAGCTTAACGATGAGCTGTTGCCAAACACTACCTATACAATAGACTTTACAGATGCAATTGTAGACAATAATGAAGGTAACCCAATCGAAAATTTTGTCTATTCCTTTTCAACTGGTGACCAGCTGGATACTTTGTCTGTCTCGGGAAAAGTAGTCACGGCTCAGGATCTTGAGCCTGTCCCCGGTATATATGTGGGCATCCATTCAAACCTTGATGATACCGCATTTACAAAAGTACCTTTCCAGCGAATCTCCCGTACCGACTCACGAGGAAATTTCACTGTAAGGGGGATATCTCCCGGCGAATATAAAGTTTACGCCCTTAATGATTTGAACAGGGACTACAAATATGACAATCCACAGGAAGCAATAGCCTTCCTTGATTCAATAATTATTCCTTCAGCAATAAGGGCTGAACGGCAAGATACTGTCTTTGTTGACAGCATAACAATTGATACTATCCGAACGGTTCAATATACGCGCTTTCTGCCTGACGACTTGTTGCTACGCACTTTTCTGTCAGATTTTCAACGTCAATATCTTCAAAAACATGAACGGCCCGAACAGAACCGACTTACTCTCTTTTTTGCTGCACCGACAGACAGGCCCACTTTTTCTTTGTTAAACCCAGGGGTAGATGGTGACGATTGGTATGTAGCTGAACGTAGCTCAAGAAACGACACTCTGATTCTTTGGATTACTGATTCACTTATCTATAAACAGGATTCCATAAGTATGAAAATCAATTACATAAGGACCGATTCGCTTAACAAGGATTATATAGCAACAGATACTCTCAATTTTAATATACGTAAATCAATACGTGGAAAACGTCAGGAAAGCAAAGGGGCAGAAGAAGAGCAGGCACTGAAGTTTCTGGGGATAAACAGCAACGTTCAATCTTCTTTCGAGTTATATAACCCAATCAGGATTGAGTTTGCACAGCCAATAGTAGCATTGGATTCATCTGACGTAAAACTGGAGAGAGCTGTTGACTCTTTGTTTGAAGTTGTTCCATACAGGATGGAGCATGATTCGCTCAATCCGCGTAAATTTACACTACGTCCTTCATGGATGCCCGGAGAAAGTTACCGCTTGACTATTGACTCTGCGGCTATTTTTAGTCATTACGGGATATGGAACGACAAGTATGAACAATTATTTACTGTTAAACCGCTTGATCAGTACGGTAATCTCGAAATATCAATTACCGGGTTGCCTGATGGTGAAAATGCTTTCGTGGAGTTGCTAGATAATTCGGATAAACCTTTTCGAAAAAGTATTGTCAAAGAGGGTAAGGCTAGATTTCAAGATTTACTTCCCGGCGAGATATATGCACGTATTGTTATAGACAGTAATGGCGATGGGGTTTGGACAACAGGTAATTATGACGATAAACGCCAGCCTGAAGAGCTGTTTTACTATCCGGACAAATTTCAGATCCGGGCATTTTCAGACCATAGTGAAGAGTGGAATATTCTTTCTACACCTGTGGTTAGTCAAAAACCGATTGAGATTACAAAGAATAAACCGGAAGAGAAGAAAAAAAGGAGGGATCCTAACCAGGAAAGGGAGAGACAACAGCAGAGCCGGCAGAGTTCGCCGTTCTCAGGAATGGGTGGTTTAGGGGGGCCTTCTGCAATACAGCAATCGGGAAGCATGAGGTAGCCATTGAAAAATCAGAATCAACAACAAAATAATATGATAATGAGTAAAAGTAACACAACTATTGTTCTGATCCTGTTTTTAATTGTCGGTTTTTTGCAAATGAATGCACAATGCAACATGACAAATAGCACTTTTGCGAGCGGGGAAGACATACGTTATGACCTATACTTCAATTATGGCATCCTGAAAGCACGTGCCGGCAGGGGATCGCTGCAGGTTACTGAAGCGAATTACCGTGGACAAAACACCTATAAGACAGTAATGATGCTGAATTCATCTGGTTTGGCCGGCAGTTTTTACACCGTACACGATACACTGACATCATACATAGATATGAACCTTCGTCCTTTGTTGTTCACAAAAGAGGCATTTGAGGGGAAAGATTATTCAGTAGAAAGACAATCTTTTACATATGATGGTGACAAGATAACTATTCGTACTTTTCGAATATATAACGGGATAGAAAAATTCGATGAGGTTGTAACAACCGAAAAGTGTACCTATGATTACCTTTCCGCATTATTGTACGTACGCAATCTCGATTTTGCCGGCATGAAACCCGGTGACAGGCATTATATCCAGTTTATTACGGGGAGAAGGCCGGTAAACATGTATGTTAACTACCTTGGGGAATCATCAATAATGGCAAACGACGGGAAAAGGTATGATGTTATAAATATCTCAATGACCGTTTATGATGATGCGTTTACAAACCAGAAAGATGCTTTGAGGGCTTCCCTTACCCGCGATAAAAACCGTATTCCGGTTGTCATAGATACTCAGCTGAAGATCGGTTCAGTGAAAGCTGTCCTTAAGAGTGCTTCCGGCTTGATGAACAGGTAACAGCTGCCAGTTTTTATATTAAATTAATATTTTTAACAATATGAATAAGCCGGTTATACTTTTCAGCACGATATTGTGCATTCTCTTTACCTCCCTGGCTGTAATTCAGGCACAGGAAAACGAAGAGCAATATGCTATCATCGCAGAGTACACCTTTGATGAGAAAAATGTTGATTCAGCCATTGATCTTTTGCTTGAATTACAGGCTTTAACACTTGAAAATGAAGAGGGGTGTATTATTTACGATGTCCTTTTGAGCGAAGAAGACAGAAGGAAGATCTTTGTTTACGAATGTTATGAAAACGAAGCAGCATTTAAGATACATACTAACAGCATATACTTCAAGACTATCGTATCAGCAAAATTAACCCCTCTTGTAAAAGACAGTAAAAAGACAAAGGTAATACCACTCAACAATTCAGGCAATATAGGCAACGAGGAGATGTAATGATCTCCCGCCTGCCATGCATATATACAATTGCATATCAATCACGGTCATCACAGAGGGAACTTATGACGTATCGGATCGTCATAAGACTCCTGTAGCCTTTTCAGTTCTGCCCGCAGATCCCGGGTGATATCTTCATAACCTTTCTTTCCATAAAGATTATTCATTTCCGCCGGATCGGCATGCAGGTCAAATAACTCCCACTCATCAATATTGTCATAAAAGTGAATGAGTTTGTAACGTTCTGTTTTTACTCCGTAATGGCGCTTTACCGCATGTTCACCAGGAAATTCGTAGTAATGGTAGTAGAGCGACTTTCGCCATCCCCGCGGTGCTTTACTGTTTTTAAGCAGAGGCAGAAGTGAGGCCCCCTGTATGTCTGATGGAACTTCAACTCCTGCCAGCTCCAGCATTGTGGGTGCAAAATCTATATTTTGTACCAGCGCATCAATAATACCTCGTTTTTTGAATCGGGAAGGAAGCTGCATAACAAGAGGAGTGCTGAACGACTCTTCATACATAAACCGTTTGTCAAACCAACCATGCTCTCCCATATAAAATCCCTGGTCGGAAGTGTAGAAAATTACCGTGTTCTCGAGCATGTTGTTCTCCTCAAGATAGTCTAATACTCGTCCAATGTTTTCATCAAGCGACTTAATAGTCTTTGCATAATCGCGCATATAGCGTTGGTATTTCCACTCTGCCAGTTCTTTTCCAGTTAGCCCGGCAGCATAGAACTCATCTATTATTGGCTGGTAGTGGTTGTCCCAGGCAACTTTTTGTGCTGAATCCAGTCGAGCATACTCACCGTGTTCATAGGCATTGGATAGACGGGTTTTTACTCCTGGCTTCAGCATCTTCAGGTCATTAACAATATCCATGTCGTGATCGCTTGCAATGCTCATCTCCTGCTGCTGTGCCGCGACGCGCCCTTCGTAGTTGTCGTAAAAGTTTGACGGGAGCTCAAATGTTTTATCTTCATACAGTTTTAAGTGTGTTGTATCGGCCATCCAGTTACGGTGCGCTACCTTGTGGTGGAGGAACAGTACGAAAGGCTTATCTTTGTCGCGCTCATTATCCAGCCAGTTGAGGCTTAAATCGGTAATTATGTTTGTGACGTAACCGTTATAGCGCTTCCTCCCTTCAGGAGTGATGAAGTCGGGATTGTAGTAGCTCCCCTGGCCGGGGAGTATTTCCCAGTGATCGAAGTTGGTAGGCTGACTGTCCAGATGCCATTTCCCGATCATGGCTGTCTGATATCCGGCTTGTTTAAGCAGCTGTTGCACAGTCTGCTGGTCCCCGTCGAAAGATGATATATTATCTATTTTTCCGTTCTTGTGACTGTGCTTCCCTGTTAACAGGCATGCCCGGCTTGGTGCGGAGATGGAGTTAGCTACATACGCGTTTGTAAACCTGACTCCATTTTCGGCGATCCTATCCAGATTTGGGGTCTCAACATGACGGCTATCATAGCAGCTCATCATCTGACGGGTGTGGTCGTCGGTCATGATATATACTATGTTTAATGGCTTGGACAGGTTCTCATTTTTGCTTACACTACAGGATGCAAGCACGGCAGCTCCCGCGAGAGGATAAATAAGTTTTGTATAAGACGGATCCATCTGAATTTATAAGTTTTAAAAATTATACGACTTTAATAACGGGATAAAAAAATGCATTGCACAAATGTATAGTAAATTGCGCAACTATTAAAGAAATTTATCTTTAAATATAGATTAAAATTTTAAAAATTCTCCGAAAAGAGCTTATCTTTGTGTACTATTTCGTTAAGCAATACGAACAGAAGATAAGTCTAATTGCATTATTTCGTTGTTTGTAATTTTAAAATAAGCGATAAACAGAAGATGATTTTATTCGAATTATGCCATATCAGGAAATTAGAGAGTAAAATATTTTGATCTGAATGAAATAGTATGAAGTACTTAAAAATAGTGATAAAATTTGAATAACCCTACTTTGGTGAATCATTAAAGATTAAGAAAATGTCAGGCCAGATATACACCCCGAAAATACCCGAACCGGCACTCAGGCGCCTCCCCTGGTACTTGTCGTACGTTAAATTACTTAAAAGCCAGGGAGAAACAATTGTATCTTCTACGCAAATTGCGAAAAAGATAGGTGTTTCAGCATCTCAGATTGCCAAGGATCTCTCCTATGTGGATATAAGCGGAAAGACGAGGGTTGGTTATGATGTTGACGTGCTTATAAATGTATTGGAGACATTCCTGGGTTTTAACAACACTCACAAAGCAGTTGTATTTGGTGTTGGAAGCCTGGGAGCCGCATTGTTGTCGGATTCCGGCTTGGAGCAATATGGTTTGAAGATTATTGCCGGATTTGATGTGAAAGAGTCGATAGTAAACAAGAAGATACATAATATTCAAGTATTTTATTCTGGTGAATTTTTTGAAAGGAACAAAGAAATTGGGGCAGAGATAGGGATACTGACCGTACCTCCAGGTGCTGCCCAGGAGGTGTCTGAATACATGATTCGCGGTGGAATAAAGGGTATATGGAATTTCACTCCGTTCAGGATTCGCGTCCCGGAGGAAGTTGTTCTTCAGAATACTTCGTTGTATGCTCATCTGGCAGTCATGTTTAATCGCCTGAATTCATGAAAATTTTTGCTGTTGGCCTTAACTACGCTTCACACAATAAAGAGATGGAGCGTACGTTTGTTAGTAAGGAGCCTGTTATTTTCATGAAGCCTGATACAGCCCTGCTGAAAGACGGGAAACCGTTTTTTCTTCCTGGCTTCTCTGATGAGATTCATTACGAAACGGAACTGGTAGTGAAAATTGACAGATTGGGAAAAAATATTGGCGAACGATTTGCACACCGTTATTACGATGAGATAACGGTAGGTATTGATTTTACAGCTCGTGACCTGCAAAGGAAGCAGAAAGAGCTTGGGTTGCCGTGGGAGATAGCAAAAAGCTTCGATTGTTCGGCTGTTATTGGTGAGTTCATCTCTAAAAGTGAGGTTGCCGACTTGGGTAACGTGCATTTCCATCTTGATATCAACAGCAAGACTGTTCAACAGGGGAATACAAACGAGATGATATACTCGGTGGACAAGATAATTTCATATATTAGCCGGTTCTTTACTCTGAAAATAGGGGACCTGGTTTTTACCGGTACCCCGGCAGGTATAGGGCCGGTGAGCGTTAACGATCATCTGCAGGGTTATATTGAGGACAGAAAGCTGCTGGATTTCAGTGTGAAATGACTCTCTTTTATCTTTAATTTGCAATACATCATGAATAATGTAACTTGTGCTTTGCTGCTTTGCAGTATGTTGTTTTGTCAGAGCCTCCGTTTGTATTCGCAGGATTACAACCCTATTCCTGTTGCAATGCCCTCTTTACAGATAGCTCCCGATGCAAGAGGCGGAGGAATGGGAGATATTGGTGCGGCAACGATGCCCGACGTATACTCCCAACATTGGAACGCGGCTAAATATCCTTTCATCTCAGGCAGTGGAGGGGTTGCTTTTTCTTACACTCCCTGGTTGAGTAAGCTTGTTAGCGATATTAATTTGCTCTATGCTTCCGGATACAGGAAATTTGGGAATGACAACCTGAATGCTGTCAGCGCTTCGTTTCGTTATTTCTCACTTGGCAGTATAGATATTCCGGATCTGAATGGAGATTTCTGGCAAAGTGTCTCGCCACACGAGTTTGCTATTGATGTGGCTTATTCAAGAAAACTCACGGAGACTTTTTCTGGTGCGGTGACACTCAGATATATCCGCGCCGACTACTCGACAGGAGATGATGAGACAACTCCCGGAAAGGCTTTTGCTGCAGATATATCAGGTTACAACGAATCTTATATTTATCTGGGGCGTTCAGAAACATTGCTAGGATTTGGGTTCAACATTTCAAATATAGGCTCAAAAATCTCATATGATGGTGGTACCACATCAATGTTTCTCCCTGCAAATCTCAGGATGGGTGTATCCTTGGGATATCCTATTGACCCGAAGAATACTTTATCGCTCAGTTTTGATGTCAATAAACTGCTTGTGCCTACTCCAAAGTTGCCTGAGGACGGTGAGACGCCCGATGAGGTACAGAAACGAATTGACGACTATAACAATATCTCTTCCATAGGTGGTGTTTTTAAATCGTTTGCTGATGCACCAGGTGGTTTCAAAGAGGAGTTGCAGGAGGTCACGTTGTCTCTGGGAGCGGAATATGTATACGACAATCAGTTCTTTGTCCGTGCCGGTTATTACAATGAAAACGAATATAAGGGCAGCCGCCGGTTCTTTGCATTTGGCGGAGGTTTCAAAAAAAACGCTTTCCAGGTTGATGCTGCCTATCTCGTATCAACTGCACAGACGAACCCGTTGGACCAGACTTTACGCATATCACTTGGTTTTGATATCGAAGGTATAATGAATTTAATGAGGTAAAAACATGAATATACGAATAGGATTCGGTTATGATATGCATCGCCTTCAAGAAGGAAGAGAGTTGTGGATAGGTGGTGTGAAAATAGCCTACAGAATGGGATTGGAGGGACATTCAGACGCAGACGTTCTTATTCATGCCATATGTGATGCATTGCTTGGTGCTGCTAATCTACGTGATATTGGCTATCATTTCCCGGACACATCTCCCGAATTCAAAGATGCCGGCAGCGCCATACTGTTGAAAAAGTGCTCCGGGTTGCTTGAGAAGCACGGATATTATGTGGGCAATATCGACGCCACTGTTTGTGCAGAGCAGCCTAAGCTCAATCCCTTTATTCCTTCTATGCAGCAAACGCTTGCCAATGTTATCGGGGTGGAAACAGATAGCATCTCCATTAAAGCCACTACCTCTGAGAAAATGGGTTTTGTGGGCCGGGAAGAGGGTATTACTGCTTATGCAGTGGCTTTAATTGAAAAAAAGTAGTGGGCAGATGCCTTTTCTCAGGTGCTTGAAACGGATAAAACAGCGGAGAGGACATGGTGTACACTCACCCTTCGCTTATGGGCTGATCACTAATGTAATCTGTTCACCTCATTTATACTATGCATTTGCCGATATTGAGAAGGAGATATCGGAGAAAGGGCTCAACAGCGGTTTCGTCTCCGGAATCAATCATCTCTCTTTTCGGATGGTTAACCATTTTAATGCTAAAAATATCCTGGAAATTAATTCGGGCAAGGGAGTGAATACCCTTTTCCTTACAGCCCCTGCACGCGATATTCGCTGTACCTGCGTTGAGAAGAGGGCTGATGAGATTGTTGTTGCAAAGCGCCTTTATGGGGAGTTAAACCCGAAGGTTGACTTAGTTACAACCCTACCTGCTGGCGGGAAACAGTGTTACGATGCGATTTTCATCAACCTGGAGAAAGAGAGTACGCCAGCCATAGAGACACTCTTGTCGTTGAGTCATCAACGTACATTTTGGGTGCTTTATCCGATTAAAAGCAGTTGGAGCAAACAATTTTGGAGAAATATCGTTAATGATGATAGATTGACAGCGACGTTTGAACTGAAAGGTTCCGGAGTGGCTTTCTTAAGTACAGCTTATAACAAGGTAAACTATTTTGTGTAACAGAATCATGAATTCCGGTTGCGGAATTTAAATTTTTTATATCTGACTCTGGAGCAATAGCTTTGGATTTCGGGCCATCCGTTGAATGTCATGGTTTAGGAGGTTTTACCTCTTGAAAAAGAATTATATGAAAAAAAGTTTGGTATATACAAAGACCGGCGACAAGGGTGCCACTTCGCTGGTGGGAGGCACCCGGGTTAGCAAGACGCATATTCGTCTTGAGTCCTATGGAACACTGGATGAACTGAATAGTCATATCGGATGGCTTAGCTGCGAGATAAAGGACAAGGAACATCGCGACTTTCTTCTGTTTCTTCAGCACAAGCTGTTTGACATAGGCTCATATCTGGCTACTGAGACTGAAAGCAAACCACCAGATGAGAGTGTAATTATTAAGGCGAAAGATATTACACGTATTGAGGAGCAGATTGATAAAATAGATAATACTCTTCCAAAGCTTAACCGTTTTGTTCTGCCGGGTGGTAATGAGCCTGCAGCAAGAGCGCATATTTGCCGCACCATAGCACGCCGGGCCGAACGTAATGCCTACAGTGTGGCCGAAGAATACCCTGTTACAGCTGAGGTATTGATTTTTCTGAACAGGCTTTCCGACTACTTCTTCGTACTCGCAAGAAGCGAATGCAGCAGGACATCTGAAGAATTATACTGGGAGAAGGGAGATATATAAAAACTTTTTATACATTTGCGAAAAAAAAGAGTAATAACACTAAAGGATTTTTCAATGTATTGGACATTAGAATTAGCATCAAAATTAGAGGATGCTCCTTGGCCCGCTACAAAGGATGAATTAATTGATTATGCTCAACGATCGGGCGCACCACTTGAAGTTATCGAAAATCTACAGGAGATTGAAGAAGATGGTGAGATATTTGAGTCGATAGAGGATATTTGGCCGGATTATCCCAGCAAGGAAGATTTCTTTTTCAATGAAGACGAATATTAAGTGGTTATAAAGAGAGAGCATCATAAAAAA
>NZ_DIQL01000054.1:48825-73764 GCF_002427225.1 Proteiniphilum sp. UBA5463
TTTTTTAAAAGATATATGTAAATATCTAAAGCAGCTTATCTATTTTAGAAGTGAAGGTGTTTTTTGGGCCTGCACCAACCACTTTGTCAACAACCTCTCCTCCTTTGATAAAAAGGATGGTTGGTATATTGCGTATGCCGAATCTGGATGTTGCTTCATCGTTATTGTCAACATCGAGTTTGCCTACAACCACTTTGTCTTTGTATTCTTCGCTGATTTGATCAATGATTGGTCCTACCATTTTGCAAGGGCCACACCATTCAGCCCAAAAGTCGATAATTACCAGCTTGTCTGTCTGCAACACTTTTTCCAGAGTTGCGTCTGTAATCTCAAGAGCCATATATGCCTTCTTTAGTTATTTAGTTAATTTAGTTTATTTTAAAGTCGATAGTCAAATTATTCTTCAGATAATCGATGAAATTCTTGTTTACCCCGATTCTTGCTGGGCGTGAAAACAACTCTATATTCATATGAGACTCTTTCCCGATTATCTGGAAATATAACAACGAATTTCCCGAATTGTTTTTAACTAAAGCTGATAATTCCGCCACCGTAGTGTCATCTAACTCTGAAAGCGGGATTTGTAACGTAATCTTTGAAATAAGTTTGTCCTTAACCTCAGACAAAAGAGATATAGATGATATTTTTACCTCAAGTTCATCCTGACGGAAGCGTTTTGGCTGTACTCTCCCTTCAATATAAACTGAGAGCCCGTTGCGCGCGTACCTGCCGAAATTTACGCTGTCTTCACTGAAGAGTGCAATTTCGTAACTCCCCGAATAATCTTCAATCTTGAAAATAGTGTAAGGTGAACCTCTTCTGGTTTGTCCTTCACGCACGGCGGTTACCATTCCTCCGAAGGTTATATCCTTCCCGTTCAGAGAGTCAAGATCCTGCAATTTCAACGTATCGGCATTGCATACATGCTTCAGTATAAACTCATAATCGTCAAGAGGGTGAGCAGATAGATAAATGCCGATAAGCTCTCTCTCCTTGTTAAGCCTCTCCATGTCAGACCAGCTTGCTGCCTGGGGAATTTCGGGGTGTGCGATCTGGAATGATGAGTCATCTCCGAACAGTGAATTTATCGATTCCATCTTATCAAGCTGATACTTATTCCCGTAACGGATAAGAGTGTCCATAAACTCCTCGCCCTTGCTGTTTACAGCGAGAAACTGCTCTCTGGTTATCCCCTGAAGTGAGTCAAAAGCTCCTGAAAGAGCCAAAGCTTCAATGGTTTTTTTGTTGCAAGAGGAGAGGTTGACACGCTCCACAAAATCGAATATATCTTTGAAAGGGCCGTTCTTTGTCCGCTCATCAATGATATCGACAACAGCTCCCTGCCCCACACTCTTTATGGCAGCAAGGCCAAAGCGTATATCGCCCTCTTTGTTTACGGAAAATTTAAGGAACGACTCATTTACGTCGGGGCAGAGGACATTTATGTCCATAGCTTTACATTCGTCCATAAACTTGGTGATCTCCGTAATATTGTTCAGGTTGTTGGAGAGTACCGCAGCCATATATTCGGAAGTGTAGTTGGCTTTTAGCCACGCTGTTTGGTAGGCCACCCAGGAGTAACATGTAGCGTGCGACTTGTTAAAGGCGTATGAGGCAAACTTCTCCCAGTCGTTCCATATTTTATTAAGGGTTTTTTCGGCATACCCGTTTTTCTTGCCTCCTGCAAGAAACTTCTCCTTCAGTGCTGTCATCTTATCTATAAGCTTCTTGCCCATAGCTTTGCGCAACTCATCAGACTGGCCTCTCGTGAATCCTGCCAGCAGTCGTGAAAGAAGCATCACCTGCTCCTGGTAGACTGTTATCCCGTAGGTTTCGCTCAGGTATTTCTCCATGATGGGCAGGTCGTAGGTAATCTCCTGCCTGCCTTGCTTCCGTGCGATAAAAGTAGGGATGTAATCCATTGGTCCGGGTCGGTAGAGCGCGTTCATGGCAATGAGGTCTTCAAATTTGCTTGGTTGTAGCTCTTTCAGATACTTTTGCATCCCTGCCGACTCAAACTGAAATGTCCCGGTGGTTTGCCCATTGCAATAAAGTCTGTAAGTTGGGGCATCGTCCATGTCGATGCTGTTTATATCGACTTTGATACCGCGATTCAGCTCTATGTTGGTAAGTGCATCTTTAATTATAGAGAGGGTCTTCAAACCGAGGAAGTCCATTTTTATCAGCCCTGTCTCCTCAATTACCGACCCTTCGTATTGCGTCACCAGGAGAGTCTCTTTTGTCTCTTTATCTTCGGCAGTACTTATGGGTACAACATCAGATATGTCTGTTTGACCAATTATTACTCCACAGGCATGAACGCCTGTGTTTCTGACATTGCCCTCAAGCATCTCCGCATACCTGAGAGTATCTCTCACCAGAGGGTCGCTGCTATTGGCAGCCTCCTTTAGTTCGGGCACATTTTCGATTGCTGTTTTCAGATTGATCTTTTTTACGTTCGGGATCCTGTCCGGCACCAGCTTTGCCAGCCTGTTCGATTCCGAAAGCGGTAGTTTGTGTACCCGCGCCACATCACGTATTGAGGATTTTGTGGCCATTGTCCCATATGTAATAATGTGCGCAACCCTCTCATTACCATATTTTTCTGTCACCCAGCGAAGTACTTTCCCCCGACCTTCATCATCAAAATCGATATCTATATCGGGCATTGAGATACGGTCGGGATTGAGGAAACGTTCGAACAGAAGGTCGTATTTCAGAGGATCGATATCAGTAATCTGCAGGCAGTAGGCTACGGCCGACCCCGCGGCTGACCCTCGTCCCGGCCCTACGGCTACACCCATCTCCCTGGCAGCATTGATGAAATCCTGAACAATGAGAAAATATCCGGGAAATCCCATATTCTTGATAGTGTCCAGCTCGAATTTCAATCGTTCCACTATCTCTTCACTGAGATCTTTTCCATATCGCTTCTCTGCCCCCTTTTTTGTCAGGTGTGTCAGATATTCGGCTTCCAGCTTGATTCGGATTACTTTGTCATAGTCTCCCAATCGGTGGAAGGTCTTTTCTCCAAACTCCTCGATCAAGTCTTTTTCGGAATATTTCTGTTTGTACAGCTCCTCGGTCCCAAACTGCGGATTAATAGGGTAAAAAGGCATCAGCGGAGGGTGATCAATAGAATAGAACTCAACCTTGTCGGCAATCTCCAGAGTGTTGGTTAACGCTTCGGGGATATCTGAGAATATGCGGTTCATCTCTTCGGTCGTTTTCAGCCACTCCTGCTTGGTGTACCGCATCCTGTCAGGATCGTCAAAATCTTTTCCGGTACTCAGGCAAATTAGGCGGTCGTGTGCATCGGCATCCTCTTCGTTCACAAAGTGAACGTCGTTAGTGGCTATCAGCTTCACGTCATATTTTCGCGCAATGCGAATCATTTCACTGTTTACCCTTTCCTGTTTTAGATAAGTTGTCCGGTCAGCATCGGGACGGTCTGTTTTGTGGCGTTGCAACTCCAGGTAGTAATCGTCTCCAAAAACACTTTTATACCACTTCACCGCTTCTTCAGCTTCATTTATCCGGCCATCGTCAATTTTTCTTGATATCTCACCACCAAGACAGGCGGATGAAACAATAAGGCCTTCGTGATATTGTTCAAGCAACTCTTTATCGATGCGCGGACGGTAGTAAAAACCTTCAGTCCAGCTTTTGGAAACAATCTTTATGAGATTTTTGTAACCCTGCAGATTTTTTGCCAGGACAACCAGATGCCATCCGCTACCGTCAATCTTGTCGGTTTGTAAAAAACGGTTACGTCGTGCCAGATAACACTCACATCCGACAATAGGCTTAAATAGTTTTCTCTTTGTTTCAGACAGCTTGTCGTTCAGCTGTTGTCGTTTATCCGGTGCTTCACCGCTTTTTGCCAGTGCGTCGATCTCTTTTTTCAGCTTTTTGATCTCTGCATTTAATGGAGCATTTTTTCTGGAAGCATAATTAAGGAATTCTTTGATTCCGTACATTGCTCCGTGATCGGTAAGCGCAATAGCTTTCATGCCGTCTTCTGCAGCCTTGTCTATAAGGCGCTGAATGCTTGCCTGCCCGTCAAGCAACGAATACTGGGAGTGAACGTGTAAATGTACAAAATGGTGCATTTTTTTTATATGATTTCACGTGTGATGTGTACGCAAATATACTTAAATATAGGGCGGTTTTTCTGAGTTATTGTAAGAAGTTATCAACGGGTGATGTTATCTATCAATGTGTGAGGATTTTTTGGCTTGTTAAAATATTTCAATAAAAAAGCCGGCAGAATCATTCTGCCGGACTGTATACTGGTTGTTTGAAAATTATTTTGCAACTCTTTCAAGCCATTTTAGCATGGCGAGCATTGTGAACATTGAGATAATACAAGCAGTAACAAACAGCATCCATGTAGCAGTCATAGACATACTTGTATAGAAGATGGCCCCGATAAAGAGCAAGCTGTTTCCTGCCGCGGTAGCTCCCAACCAGGCTCCTTGCATGATACCCTGAAGTTTTGGGGGAGCAACTTTTGATACGAAAGAGATACCGAGAGGGCTTATAAAAAGCTCGGCAACCGTAAGAATAAAATATGTACCGATAAGAATCCATGGTGTCACACGTGCAGAATCAGGAAGCCCGCCCATTGCATCTATTTCAGCTTTGTTGGGTAAACCTATGGAACCAAGCGACATTACAAGATAAGCTAAAGCAGCAATACCCATTCCAATGGCAATTTTCCGCGGTGTGGATGGTTCTTTCCCTTTTGACCTGAGCCATCCGAATAATCCAACGATAATAGGAGTGAGGAATACCACGAAAAATGGGTTAATTGCCTGGAATATCTCGGCTCCCTGCAAGGTGGCAAATCCAAGATTGACTTTTATCTGGCTCAGATCGGTATAGTCTTTGGCAAAGTATGTTAGTGTTAGACCGTTCTGATGAAAAGAAAACCAGAAGAAAATTACTACTGCAAAAACGGCGAACAGTGCGTAAAGACGTTGTTTTACCTCTTTTATATCCATCTCGTCAACGGGTGTGCTACCGTCTGCAGTTGCAGAAGCCTTGGCTACTGCAGGATCGGGGAATTTGTTTTTGTTGGCAAGGTAAATAGCTAATGAAATGAGCATCGCAAAAATTGCTACCCCAAAGGCATAATGGAATCCCGTGGTGAACACATTAAGGTATTCTGAACTGAATGCGGATAGATCGGTACCGGCGAATCCAACTTCAGAAGCCAGGTTCTGAAGGCGTGATGTTCCTTCGGGAGTGATTGTATTACCCAGATACTGATGCGCAAGCGCAGGAAGATCGGCATTATAGAGAAAGCCATTTTTTTCTACCCACCAGTTTCTTACACCCACAGCGATGAAAGGGGCAAAGATAGCACCAATGTTTATGAACATGTAAAACAGCTGGAACCCGGAGTCCCTCATCTTGCTAAATTGAGGGTTATCGTACATTTGGCCAACCAGTGCCTGTAGGTTGCCTTTGAACAAACCATTACCAAAGGCAATGACCAAAAGCCCTAAGCAGGTAATTCCCAGGAAAAGCATGAATTCATTCGCGGGGACAGGTGTTGGAGAGGGAATGGCAATAATTACATACCCAAGTGACATCAGAAGCAATCCTATTAAGATAGTTCCCTTGTAGTTACGGGTTTTGTCTGCAATAAGTCCGCCTACCAGTGCCAACAGATAAATGGACGCGTAGAAGATTGAATAGATAATTCCGGTGTTGGTTTCGTTAAGTCCGAACTTTGACATTATAAAGAGTGAGAGGATGGCCATCATGGTGTAAAAACCAAAGCGCTCACCCATGTTCGCCAGCGAAGCGGCGAATAATCCTTTGGGATGATTTTTGAACATTATGAATCTGTTATTTAGTTATAAAATATTAGTTCACGGTTTTTTTTATAATACTTCAGTAAATTCCAACTTGACACCTGAGTAGTCAAACTATTCAGAACATAATGGTAAAGCTTACTACGACTGGCCGTCAGGCGATTACGGCTGGATGCCTGAAAAAAATGTCAAAATTGGTGTTTTTAATATGCAAATATAAAAATATTTTGAAAATAATTGTTGATTCTTCATTTGAAAATGAGTCTGTTTTTAATTTATTGGCGCTATAAAACCACTTTTTTTTTTACTTTTTTATTTGTATGAATAAAAAAAATCGTACATTTGCATCCGTAATTCACAAAAGTAGATTATAGTGAACAGTTCAGTTTTTGCAATATCTTTCTGGTTTTACTTTTACTTTAGCAGGTAAAGACAGGATTTTATATGCAAAATGAGAAGAAGTTAAATAGTCATATCAGATAAATAAGATCCTGTCGCCAACACGACGGGATTTTTTTTTGGTTAAAAAATGAGATAAATCGTATGAAGAGAGTAGCTATTCAGGGAGGTGCAGGTGCATACCACGAGATCGCGGCACGTGAGTATTTTAAGGGTGAAGAGGTGGATATTGTTCCCTGCAGCACTTTCCGTGATATTTTTATTGAGGCTTCTAAAGATCCCGCGCTGATAGGGGTAATGGCAATTGAAAACACAATAGCGGGAAGTCTTTTGCAGAATCACGATCTTTTGAAAATTAATGATCTGCAGATTGCAGGTGAGCATAAACTGCGTATTTCACATTCACTGGCGTCACTACCCGGAAGTTCAATATGCGATATTAAAGAGGTGATGTCGCACCCCATGGCGTTGATGCAATGTGAAGAGTTTCTTGATACACTTCCCGGTGTAAAAATAGTTGAGCACAGTGATACGGCCCTTGCTGCAAAAGATGTACGAGAAAAAAACATGGTCGGTACAGCTGCCATATGCAGCACCTTTGCAGCAGAAATGTACGGGTTGGAGGTTGTTGCCCGTGGTATTGAGACAAATAAAAGGAACTTTACCCGGTTTCTTATTCTTGCACAGGGTGAGATGCTTCGAGAAGTGAAGAAGGATAATCATATCAACAAGTCGTCGATGGTTTTCATATTGCCTCACAACGAAGGAAGCCTCTCGAAAGTACTGTCGGTGTTGTCCTTTTATGACATTAACCTAACCCGTATTCAGTCGTTGCCCATTATTGGAAGAGAGTGGGAGTATCAGTTTTACATCGACCTCACCTTTACCGATTTTTTCCGCTACCGGCAGTCAGTTGATGCTATAATGCCATTGATAAGCGGATTGAAAATACTGGGTGAGTACAGGGAGGAAAAGCATGGCACTATAGAACAAAGATCGAAGGAGAAAATGAATTATTTCGCGGTTGATTTTAAGAAGCCATTTATTCGTACAAATGAGAGAGCGAATGAGTTTTAGGCTAGAGAATAGATCTGATAATTAAAAAATTACAAATTTAGCAATTAATGTATCTTGACTTTCTCATCTATTTATGCAATTAGTGCGTGGCTGGTATTGAAAGATTCAGCTGTAATCTCAACAGATGCAGAAATTAAATAATTTAAATAAATGAAGACAATTGAACCTGCTGAACATATAAAAACAATCGCAGAATACTATTTTTCAGTAAAACTTGCAGAGGTCGCCCGTATGAATAGCGAAGGTAAAAATGTAATAAGCCTGGCGGTGGGTGCTCCCGACAGAATGCCTTCGCAGAAAACAATAAGTAAGCTTTGTGAAGCTGCGTGCCGTCCCGATGTGCATGCTTATCAGCCTTACACGGGAATACCCGAACTTCGTAAAGCATATGCCGATTGGTATGGCAGGATATACGGTGTGGAATTGTTTACAGATGAGGTACTCCCGTTGATAGGATCGAAAGAGGGAGTGTTGCATATTTCAATGACATTTCTTAACTACGGAGATGGGGTTTTAGTACCGAATCCAGGTTATCCTACCTATACCTCTGTGTCTAATTTGCTGAGAGCCAATGTTATTCAGTATGACCTGATGGAGGACGACAACTGGCAGCCCAATTTTGAAGCGCTGGAAAAGATGGATCTGTCGCAGGTGAAACTGATGTGGGTAAACTATCCGAATATGCCTACCGGTGCCAACGCGTCGGCTGGGTTGTTTGAAAAGCTGGTAGCTTTTGGCAAGAGGCACTCAATAATTATTTGTCATGATAATCCTTACAGCTTTATCCTGAATGACAAACCAATGAGCATTTTATCGGTACCTGGTGCAAAAGATATTTGCATCGAGCTCAACTCATTAAGCAAGTCGCACAATATGTCGGGCTGGCGTATGGGAGTGCTTGCTTCCAATCCCCAATTTGTGAGATGGGTACTAAAGGAGAAAAGCAATATCGACAGCGGGCAGTTTAAGCCGATGCAACTGGCTGCCGTTGAAGCTTTGTCGAACCCTTTGGAATGGCATGCAGAGATGAATAGTATTTACGCAGGCCGCCGCTTATGGGCCGAAAAGATATTGGATCTGCTGCAATGCACATTCGACAAACGCCAGGTTGGGCTGTTTGTCTGGGGTAAATTGAGCGACAAGGTAGCTGACAGCGAATCCTTTATAGATGATATCCTTTATAACGCAAGGGTATTTATCACGCCGGGATCTGTCTTCGGCAGCAACGGAGATAGATTTATACGTATCTCACTTGGTTCTTCTGAGGAGAAAATTCAGGAAGCTTATCACAGGATTAATGCTTACTTGTCAACATTGCAGTGAGTGTTTCTTACTTATTAATAGCCAGATATGTCTGAATAAATTTTCGTTGGGGATAATCAAAAATATTTATTGACAGTCGGCATTTTATATACCACTTTATTCTGTTCGGGACTTTTTTAAAGTGGATTCATCAATTAAAAAAACAATAACAACATGGAGTTCGAATCAATATTATTACCGGGTATAGATGAAAAACGGCCGCTCGTGATTTCAGGACCCTGCAGCGCAGAGACGGAGGAACAGGTGATGGTCACTGCCGGGCAACTGGCCTCAATAGGTGTTAAGATTTTCAGGGCGGGTGTTTGGAAGCCGAGGACCAAGCCTGGTGGTTTTGAAGGGGTGGGCAGCCCTGCCCTCAAATGGCTTCTGAAAGCAAAAAAGGAGACCGGCATGTATGTAGCTACCGAGGTAGCTACAGAAAAACATGTCTATGAGTCACTAAAATATGGCGTGGATTTGTTATGGATAGGTGCACGAACCACCGCTAACCCTTTTGCAGTACAGGAGATTGCTGACACACTGCGAGGGGTGGATATACCTGTTCTGATAAAGAATCCGGTGAACCCCGACCTGGAGCTGTGGATAGGTGCATTGGAAAGGTTGTACAATGCCGGGATAAAGCGGTTGGGAGTGATTCACAGAGGTTTCAGCACACCCGATAAAACTGTGTACCGCAATATTCCGCAGTGGCATATCCCTATTGAGTTGAAGCGACGTTATCCCGCACTTCCCATCCTGTGCGACCCGAGTCATATAGGGGGAGACCGCAACCTTATCTTTAAGCTCAGCCAGCAGGCTATGGACCTGAACTATTCAGGATTGATAATAGAATCTCACTGTTCACCTGATGATGCATGGAGCGATAGGGCGCAACAGATAACGCCAGCAGCACTTAAGGAGGTGCTTGACAGCCTGGTCATCCGCAATACCGTGCAGACTACAGAAGATCTCTCTGTGTTGCGAAATCAGATAGATGATCTGGACAACGAGCTATTGCAGCTGCTTGCCAAGCGGATGCGTGTATCAAGAGAGATTGGGTACTATAAGCTGGAGCACGATATGCCTATCCTGCAGACGCAGCGTTATGACCAGATCCTTACAGATCGTGCCTGCCAGGGCGAACGGATGGAGATGTCGGGCGATTTTATAAAACAGGTACTGGAGGCTATCCACTCTGAATCGGTACGCCAGCAGATGGTGGTCATGGAAAGAGAAAAAAAGAGAAATAACAAAGTAAAATGAAAATATTAATTCTTGGAGCCGGCAAGATGGGGTCGTTCTTTGCCGATGTGCTCAGTTTTGAACACGAAGTGGCTGTTTTGGATACAGACCCGAAAAAACTACGGTTCATCTACAACACGCTTCGAATGACAAATCCTGAAGAAGTGCAGGAATTTGCACCCGAACTGGTTATTAATGCAGCTACGCTGAAATACACCATCGAAGCGTTTAACAACGTGTTGCCCTATTTGCCGCAAACGTGTATTTTGAGCGATATTGCATCGGTGAAAACCGGCTTGGAGGAATTTTACCTCGAACGTACCCGCCCTTATGTCTCCACTCACCCGATGTTCGGGCCTACGTTTGCCAGCCTGAGCGACCTTAGCACGCAAAGTGCCATTATTATTTCCGAATCGTCACATCTGGGGAAGGTGTTTTTCCGGGATCTGTACCGCCGGCTAAAACTGAATGTTTTTGAATATTCGTTCAGGGAGCACGATGAAACCATCGCTTACTCGCTTTCCATCCCGTTTGCATCCACATTGGTGTTTGCATCGGTAATGAAGCATCAGGATGCGCCGGGAACCACGTTCAAAAAGCATATGAACATTGCACAGGGATTACTTTCGGAAGATGATTTTCTCTTAACGGAGATTTTGTTTAATCCATATACTCCCGATCAATTGGTAAAAATCAGGGAGAAACTGAAAGAATTACTTGCCATCATCGTAGATAAAGACAGCGAAAAGATGAAACTGTTTTTGACCGGGGTGAGAAAGAATATTGAATAAACCGGGATTGGCCGGTATGGCCGTTTACTCCTCCGCGTAAACCCTCACAATCTTTGCATCGTCAGTGGGCCGGCTGTTGCTGTCGACTGGCAGGGCGGCAATCTTGTCAATCACCTCCAATCCCTCTGTTATCTCCCCGAAAACGGTATACTCTCCATCTAGGTGATGTGCGCCGCCAATAGTACTATATGCATCTTTCAGCCCTTCCGGAAAGAAGAATTTTCCCGGAGCCGCTTCGTAGAGTGAGTCAACCACTGAAAGAACCGAGTCGAGAAGAGCGTTAAACCCTCTTGGGTCACTCTCCTTCAGATTGGCTAACTTCTCTTTGTGCGGTGAGTAATGGCTGCGGATGAGCTTGTTCTTTATAGGGACATTCACAGCCATCTCCATAGTATCCAACCGGCCTTCGGTATAAACTTTTCCGTGAACGATATAAAACTGTGAAGCATCCGATTTTTTTTGCGGGTTTACGTTATCTCCCCTTCTCGGAGCAGCCAGAGCTCCTTTTTTATGAAAATGATTGTCCCTGAACTCGGGCATAATATCCATATCGGTACGTCCGCCGCCGATTTGTGCTCCGGCAGGAGCATTCTTCGAATCCTGTGCCCCTCCCTGGATCATGAAATCTTTTATGACTCTGTGAAACAGTGTCCCGTTAAAATAACCCTGTCTGATTAGTTTCAGGTAGTGTTCACTATGCCTTGGTGTATCGTCATACAGTATCGCTTTCATTCTGCCGTAATTGGTCTCGATTACAATTGGCGGGTATTTGGCTTGTGCATATATACAGTTTGATGCAGCCATCAACAGAAAGATTAGTACATATTTATTCATATCTGTATAATTTGATTGATTTTCCATGTTGCACCCTCTGAAAGATCTATTTATTAATTCAAAGATTATCGATTTGAGCATGCTTCGGTCAATAAATTTCTAAGCCTAAGTCTGTTCCTGTGGAATGTTACCCCGGGCCAATCAGGCTTCTTTTTTTTGCTTTTTGAAATTTAGTTAGGCACGCCAAAGAGCCATTTCTTAACAGTAACCATGCATCGGTTTCTAACTTTTTGAAATTTAGTTAGGCGACCGTTTATAGAGATAGAGGGCTATACCGGTGAAAATAACGTTGGGTATCCATGTTGCGATGAAAGGGCTCATCCCCCCCTTTACCGCAAAAGTGGAACTTACAGTCATGAAAAGGATATACGCCATACTCAGTACCAGCCCGATCCCAATATTAAGCCCCATGCCCCCTTTTACTTTCCTCGCCGACAGGGATACCCCGATAATTGTAAGAATAAAGGCAGAAAAGACTGAAGCTATGCGTGAGTGATATTCTATCTGGAATGACTGTATATTGCCCATCCCCCGTTCTTTCTGGCTATGTATATACCTGCGGAGCTGGGGTGATGACATCATCTGATGATCGGTTTTTGCTATAATGAAATCGTTGGGTACAATCTGCAGAGTAGTGTCAATAGATGAACCGTGCGTAATTGTCTCTTTCAACCCGTTGAAACTCCTTATCTGATAATCGCTTATGGTCCAGTGATAGGCAGAGTCGTAACGTATTGATTGTGCAGTTAGCCGCGATGACAGGTGCAGGTTATCGAAATGATCAATGGAAAAACTGTACCCTGTTTTACTGCCCAGATCGAAGTTCCCGAAATAAACAATGGTCCCTTCTCCCACTTTAAACTGAATATCCCGGTCTCCTACTTTCTTTTTCCGAGGATCAATATATGTATTCTCAAACTCAATACGGGTAGCATTGGCCGGAGGGATCAGGTAGCTTCCGAAGATAAAGGCGAATACTGCAATCACGAATGCCGAAATCATATATGGTTTCATTAGCCGTTTAAAGCTGATTCCGTTGGATAGAATGGCGATGATCTCGGAGTTATTGGCCATTTTGGAGGTGAAAAAAATTACTGCCAGGAAAACGAAAAGGGGGCTGAAAAGGTTGGTGTAGTAAGGAATGAAGTTGAGGTAATAATCAAAGATTATGCTATGCAGCGAAGCATTGTTAGTCATGAATTTGTCTATCTTCTCATTGATGTCGAAAACCACAGCTATGGATATTATCAGCGCGATCATGAAAATATAGGTGCCCAGGAACTTTTTAATGATGTACCTGTCCAGGCGCTTCAACTTTATATGGTTAAAACTATTAAGTCTCATTAAGTTGGATAATTTTCAGTCTTAATCAAGTTATTTTGAAGTAATGATATTTTACCTCTTTTCATAGGCGTCTTGTAACATTTTCTATTATCGTTCGTTTCCATTCAGTAAAATTGCCTTCGATGATATGCTTTCTGGCTTCCTTTACCAGCCAGACGTAGAACGCCAGGTTGTGGACAGAAGCTATCTGCAATCCGAGTATTTCGTTTACGTTTATAAGATGTCTAAGATAAGCTTTGCTGTATAATCTGTCAACGAACGATGCCCCATCCTCTTCAATAGGGGAGAAATCATTTTTCCATTTTTCATTGCGCATGTTCATTACTCCCTGTTTTGTGAAGATCTGCCCGTTGCGGCCGTTACGGGTGGGCATAATACAATCGAACATATCAACACCCCTTTCAATGGCTTCGAGTATGTTTTCAGGTTTACCTACTCCCATCAGGTAACGTGGTTTGTCTTTTGGCAGAATCTCGTTTACCAGCTCCACCATCTCATACATTTTTTCAGTTGGTTCGCCCACGGCCAAGCCGCCGATAGCGTTACCATCCGCACCTTTGGCTGCCACATTCTCTGCTGCACGGCGGCGAAGATCGGGATATACACATCCCTGCACGATGGGGAAAAGAGCCTGGCTGTGCCCGTACGGACATTCGGTCTCATGGAAACGTTCAATACAGCGGTCGAGCCACCGTTCTGTAAGGTCAAGTGACTTTTTCGCGTAGCCATAATCGGCATCACCAGGTGTACACTCATCGAAAGCCATCATGATATCAGCACCTATGATACGCTGGATATCAACTGCCTTTTCGGGCGTAAAAAAGTGCCTTGAGCCATCGATGTGGGACTGAAAAGCGGCTCCTTCCTCCATAAGTTTCCGGTTTTCTGCCAGTGAAAATACCTGAAACCCGCCACTGTCTGTAAGCATTGGTTTGTTCCAGCTGATGAATCTGTGCAGTCCGCCGGCTTGTTTGAGAATGTTAAGGCCCGGGCGGAGGTATAGATGATATGTATTGCCAAGGATAATCTGAGCGCCTATATCATTTTCCAGTTCGCTTATATGAACTGCTTTCACGCTGCCTGCAGTTCCCACAGGCATAAATACGGGTGTCTCAATTACTCCGTGCGATGTGGTTATTAATCCCGCTCTGGCGCATGATTTCGGGTCGGTATGTAATAGCTGGAAATCCAATTTGTTTCGCTCTCGTTGCGTTTTGGTGACAAAGATAAAGTTTTTGCGGTTACAAACGGTATGGTAGCCTTTTAAAAATAGTTAGGAATAAAAAGAAATGATAAAGCGATTATTTAGTAAATACCCGAATAAAATAGTATTTTTGCACTGTTTGACATTCATAAAATCACTTTTCGTTATGCTCCGGTAGGTAATATATTTTTTATCCGCTGCTGTTGCAAACGTTTAATTTGTAAAAAATTATTATGGAAAATAAACCTGAATTGATTGAAAGGAAGCCCGAATGGCTTAAAATATCGCTCCCGCAGGGCAAACAATATCTTGATGTAAAAGAGATTATCGCAAGGAAAAGACTCAACACCATATGTGTTAGCGGTAAATGTCCCAATCTGTCTGAGTGTTGGGGTAGAGGAACTGCCACATTTATGATTCTGGGTGATATATGTACACGATCGTGCAAGTTTTGTGCAACAAAAACAGGTACACCGCTCGGGGTGGACTGGGATGAGCCCGACCGGCTTGCAGATACCATTGAGAAGATGAAACTTAGGCATTGTGTTATCACCAGTGTGGACAGGGATGATCTGGATGATGGTGGTGCCGAACTGTGGGCTGCCACCGTGAAGCGTGTAAAAGAGAGAAACCCCCATATTACAATAGAGACGCTGATTCCCGATTTCAATGGGAACAGGGAGCTTATAGACAGAGTGATTGCTTCTGGCCCCAACATTGTGTCACACAATATGGAGACCGTGAGGCGCCTGACACCCAAAATACGCAGTCGTGCCAAATACGATATCAGCCTAAAGACAATAGAGATCATTGCCAACAACGGTAAGGTGAAAGCCAAGTCGGGTATAATGGTGGGGCTGGGAGAATCAGAGGAGGAAGTTATTGAAACTATGGACGACCTGATTAATGTGGGATGTAGGGTGTTTACCATCGGGCAGTATCTGCAGCCCACTCGAAAACATCTGGCAGTGAAGGAGTACGTGTCGTTAGAACAGTTTCAAAGATACAAGGCTATCGGATTGGAGAAAGGGTTTCAATTCGTGGAAAGCGGCCCGCTGGTACGTTCATCTTATCGCGCTGAAAGGCATATATAATTTTAGGCAGTCAAATAAATCGTAGTGAAATAATGGACAGTTTTGCAACTGAAAGCTATGAATAAAAATAGAGATGAAAAAGAAAGTTATTTTTGAAGATCTCGGCCGCATCCGTTACAAGAGTGCGTGGGATTATCAGGAAAAGCTGTTCGAACAGGTCATTAGTGAGAAGCTTAACAAGAATGAGAAGAAGGATCAGTACCTTCTTTTTTGTGAACATGAGCATGTCTATACACTTGGAAAAAGAGGTGATAAACATAATCTACTTATAACTAGGCATCTGTGTGAAAGTAAAAATATAGATCTGCACGCTATCGACCGGGGAGGTGATATCACTTATCACGGCCCCGGTCAACTGGTAGCCTATCCTATTATCGACCTTGAGGCGTTTGGCACAGGAGTGAAGAGCTATATCTCCATGCTTGAGGATGTGGTGATTGAAGTGCTTAAAACCTACGGTATAGAGGGCGAGAAAGATAATAAGGCAATGGGTGTGTGGATTGATGCTGGCATACCGGAAAAGGCACGCAAGATCTGCGCTATTGGAGTACGCGCAAGCAGATATGTGACAATGCACGGCCTGGCACTTAATATCAATACAGACCTCACCTATTTCAGTTATATCAACCCATGCGGTTTTACCGACAGGGGCGTAACATCCATGCAAAAGGAGATTGGCAAAGAGGTTGATTTCGGGGAGGCTTCTGGTAGGATGAAAATTGCATTTTCTGATGTTTTTGGTATGGAATTTACAAGTTAAACCTTGTGAAGTACAAACAAATTGCGGATCAGTGCTTAAACATTTTTAACGGCGTTTCCTCTGAAAACCGATTTAACATTTCTATTTTTGTATCTCATATACAGAACTATATTTTTAACAATCAGATAATATGAGCCAAGTTGTTGATATTAAAGAATTAAACGAAAAAATCGAGCAAAAAAGTGCTTTCGTTCAGACACTTGTTGCCGGAATGAACAAAGTGATAGTTGGGCAGAAACACCTCGTGGAATCCCTGCTTATCGGGCTGTTGTCCGATGGGCATATCCTGTTGGAAGGGGTGCCCGGACTGGCGAAAACGCTGGCTATCAAAACACTTGCTCAGCTGATTGATGCTGACTACAGCCGTATTCAGTTCACCCCCGACCTTTTGCCTGCCGATGTTATTGGAACAATGGTTTACAGCCAACGTAACGAGGAGTTTCTGGTTAAACATGGACCTGTTTTTGCCAATTTTGTACTTGCAGACGAAATCAACCGAGCACCTGCAAAGGTGCAGAGCGCTCTGCTGGAGGCGATGCAGGAACGCCAAGTAACAATAGGTGAGAAGACCTATAGCTTACCTAGCCCCTTCCTCGTGATGGCAACCCAAAACCCTATCGAACAGGAGGGTACCTACCCGCTTCCGGAAGCGCAGGTGGACCGTTTTATGCTGAAGGTTGTAATATCATATCCGTCAAAAGAGGAAGAGAAGCAGATAATTCAACAAAATATTTTTGAACCGGTTGTTGGTGACAAGGGTGTTATATCTACCGAAGCAATCCTGGAAGCCCGCAAAGTGGTGCGTGATGTATATATTGATGAGAAGATAGGTAAATACATTGTTGATATTGTGTTTGCAACCCGTTTCCCCGATCAGTTCGGAATGACCGGACTGAAGGAGATGATAGGTTTTGGGGCATCGCCGCGCGCATCAATCAACCTGGCTCTTGCATCTCGTGCCTTTGCGTTTATCAAGAGGCGCGGCTACGTTATACCCGAAGATATACGTGCAGTGTGTCACGATGTGCTTCGCCATCGTATAGGCCTCACCTACGAAGCGGAGGCCAACAACCTGACTTCTGAAGAGATCATTAGCGAAATCCTGAATAAGGTTGAGGTACCTTAAACGGCACTGTTGGTTAAATGCATCTCTTAATTAATACAATTCCTTCTTTAGAAAGGGCCTGGCTGTAAATGGAAACTACTGAACTATTAAAGAAAGTACGACAAATTGAGATAAAGGCACGTGGGCTCTCGCGGAATATTTTCGCCGGTGAGTATCATTCTGCTTTCAAGGGACGGGGTATGGCTTTCTCAGAGGTAAGAGAGTATCAGTACGGCGACGACCTTCGCGATATAGACTGGAACGTTACGGCACGTTATAACCGTCCTTTCGTTAAAATATTCGAAGAGGAACGTGAGCTCACCGTGATGCTTATGATAGATGTGTCAGATAGTTTGGGCTTTGGTTCGCAATCGGTGCTGAAACGTGATATGGTGGCTGAGATAGCGGCAACGCTTGCTTTTTCAGCTATTCAGAATAATGACAAGATAGGGGTTGTTTTTTTTACCGACAAAGTGGAGAAGTTTATCCCACCTAAAAAGGGAAGAAAGCATATCCTGTTCATTATTCGTGAAATTCTGGGATTTAACCCTGAAAACAGCGGTACAGACCTGAACATGGCAATTCAGTATATGACAAACGCTATAAAGAAGCGTTGTACCGCTTTTCTGATATCAGACTTTATCGATTCTAACGGTTACAGTAAAGCGATGCAAATAGCCAACCGTAAGCACGATATGGTGGCTATCCAGGTATACGACAAGTTAAGCACCGGGCTCTATCCCATTGGCCTGATGAAAGTGAGAGATGCGGAAACGGGAGAAGAGCTGTGGATTAACACATCTTCCAAAAAAGTACGGAATGAATACAGTAACTGGTGGAACAGGATGCAGGCCGAAATGAATAATGCTTTCCGCCAAAGCGGTATTGACAGTGTCTCTATTTCAACCGGATGCGATTATGTGAAATTGCTCCTGCAACTATTCCAGCAAAGAAAATGAAATTGAAAAAGTTTAGGTCAAATATTGTCTTGTTGTACATGTCTTCCATGGCGGCTTTTATGTTGTTGACAGTTTTTCCGGCAAATGCACAGAGGACATCGGTGCAGGCGACTGTTCAGCCTACCGAGATTATTATTGGCGAACAGGCATTGATCAACCTTAAGGTTATGACTCCGAAAGATAGGACAATACATTTTCCTGTGTACGAAAAGGAGATTATACCCGGTATCGAGGTTATCGCCATGCTCCCTCCGGATACCACCATAGAGAATAATGTGATGACTCTCAATTTTAAATATGTTGTTACGTCGTTCGACTCCACACTGTACCACGTTCCAAGCATGCCTGTTTACGATGGCACTGACACCATCTTCTCCAATTCATTCGGGCTGAAGGTGGATTCTCCAGTGTTGTCTGATTCCACATTGGCTTATCTGGAATTGATCAACAAGGGTGAAACAGACTCTATCGACTTTGAACAACTTCAGCTGAGAGATATAAAACCGGTTCGAAAAGCTCCATTCGTGTTGACAGACTATCTGTGGCTGCTGTGGATTGTGCTGGGTATAATGCTGATCATTGCATTGATAGGTGTTATTATCTATCTCGTTTTCAAGAAAAAGGAAAAAGGATATTTCTTTAATCCCCCTGAAGTGTTACCTGCGCATATACGTGCACTTAAAGAGCTGGACAGGCTTAAGGCCGAGAAGATATGGCAGCAGGGGCGTGAGAAGGAGTTTTACAGTAAGTTGACTGATATTCTTCGCTCCTATATACATGAACGGGACGATATTAATGCCATGGAGATGACATCGGGGGAGATTTTGAACGAAGTAAGGAAAATTTGGGATGTCGATTCAGTTTATGAGAACCTGAAGCAGATTCTTTCAACGGCCGATCTTGTGAAATTTGCCAAGTATATTCCCTATCCCGATGAGAATAGCCTGAGCCTTGTGAATGCATACTTCTATGTGAATCAGACAAGAGAGCCTGATAAAGCTGTCAAAAAAGAGGATATGGAAGAGTCAGAGAAAAATGAGTTACCCGAAGTTGATATAGAAAAGAGTGTTTAAAAATGGAATTTCTGCATCCTGAATATCTCTATTTATTACTGTTGCTTATACCGTTAACAGCATGGTATGTGATCCGTTTATCGAAGGCACAGGCTTCGTTCAAGCTGGCATCACTAAACGCATTTAAAGGGTTTAAGCCCGATTTAAGGGTTTATATGCGGCATCTTCCTTTTGTATTGAGGCTTATTTCCTTAGCGCTGATTATTATTGTAATTGCAAGGCCTCAATCGGTAAACAGCTGGGAGGAGACTGAGACTCAGGGAATTGATATTGTGATGGCGCTAGATGTATCTGGTTCCATGCTTGCTCAGGATCTCCTGCCCGACAGGCTTCAGGCAGCCAAAAAGGTAGCATCGGAATTTATTACTGACCGTAAAAATGACAATATCGGGTTGGTTATTTTTGCAGGGGAGAGCTTTACGCAATGTCCGCTCACAACCGATCATAAGGTTTTACTTAACCTGCTGAACGAAATTGAGTTCGGGCTGATAGAAGACGGAACTGCTATAGGCCTCGGACTTGCTACATCAGTGAACAGATTGAAAAACAGTGAATCGCGCTCGAAGGTGGTTATCCTTCTTACTGACGGAACAAACAACAGAGGCCAGATTGCTCCTCTCACAGCTGCTGATATGGCTCGTTCATACGGAATTAGGGTCTATACTGTGGGCGTGGGGACCAAAGGAATGGCGCCAACGCCGGTGAATACTCCATACGGAATAAGGATGCAAAACATGCCGGTAGACATCGACGAAAAAACACTCACCGAAATTGCGGCAATGACAGGAGGGCAATACTTCCGGGCACAGGATACCGAAGGCCTCCGCCAGGTGTATGACGAGATAGATGAAATGGAAAAATACCTTATCAGCGTGCAGAATGTAACACGCCGGCAGGAACTGTTTTTACCCTTTGCGCTGGTAGCAATGGGACTTATTTTACTTGAGCTGTTGCTTCGCAGAACATTGTTGAGAAGTGTGCCCTGAATAGATTGAAGTTATAAAGTGAAATGCAATAGAAATGTTTAGATTCGCAAATCCGGAATATTTATGGTTGTTTCTCGCCATACCCCTGTTGTTGGCGGTATACGTTTACCTGAACATCAGAAAACGAAAGGATGTACAGAAAATGGGGACACTCTCAACACTTAAGAAGATGATGCCGGAAATGTCGTTGAAACGTTCCTATCTGAAGTTCTGGCTTATTTTTACGGCGCTTTGCACCGGTGTATTCATGATTGCACGTCCGCAATTCGGGACAAAAGTTGAAACGGTAGAGAAGGAAGGGATTGAGCTGGTAATAGCGATAGATGTGTCAAACTCCATGCTAGCTGAAGATGTCTCACCCAACAGGCTGGCGAGGGCTAAGCAGATATTGTCGAGGTTGATTGATGTGCGCAGGAACGATAGGGTATCATTGATAGTATTTGCAGGTGAAGCTTATGTGCAGATGCCACTGACATCTGATACGCAATCTGCAAAAATTTTTCTCAACACTATCGACCCAAGTCTTGTACCCATTCAAGGTACAGCAATTGGGCAGGCAATAAGCCTGGGAATGAGTTCTTTTTCAAGCGATAAGGAGATGAGCAAAGCTATGATTATAATTACCGATGGTGAAGACCACGAAGGTAATGCTACTGAGATTGCAGCCGAAGCGGCAAAGAGCGGGATGATGATCAATGTAGTGGGAATTGGTTCTCCTGAAGGCTCTCCGGTACCATCGGGCGAGTATGGCAGTAATTATATGGCCGATTCCGAAGGTAACGTGGTTGTTTCCAGGCTTAACGAACAGATGTGCATGGAGATAGCAAAAAGCGGTAAGGGATTGTATGTGAGAGCCGATAATTCAAATACAGCTATCCGTGCGCTTGAAGCTCAGCTTAATGAACTGAAAACGGGGAAAGCGTCAAGTCTTACATACTCTGAATATGATGAAAAATTCACTTTTTTAGCATGGTTTTTGCTGCTGATTCTTTTTGCTGAGATTCTTGTTTATGATAAGAAAAACAGGTTGTTCAGAAAGGTCAAGCTGTTTAAAGAGTAAAACACAAAACTGCAGCCGATAGAATATTGCACTTTCTGAAACAGATTAGGGAAAACTGAAAAATTAATCGGATGAACAGATTCGTTTATAAATATTTGATACTAATTATTATGGCCGTTACGGTTCCTGTAACCGTATCGGCACAAAAGGAGGTACGGAAAAATATACGTAAAGGGAATAAGGAGTATAATCAACAAAAATTTTCTGCTGCATCAGACTTTTATGAAAAGGCAGTAGAGGAAAACCCATCTTCCGGGGAGGCAAACTTTAACCTTGGGAATACGTTATATAAACAAAAAGAGTGGGAAAGATCTATCGAGCAATATAACCGCTTTATCTCTCTGCAACAGGAGAATCCAATGGAAGCATCTGCAGCATGGCACAATATAGGAAATGCAATGTTGCAGAAGAAAGAGTTGCAAAAATCGATGGAAGCCTATAAGATGGCATTGCGGCTTAATCCGCTGGACGGGGGAGCACGATATAATCTTGCAGTTGTTCAGAAGATGATTCAGGATGAACAAGAGAATAAACAGCCTGACAAGGGTGAGGGTGAACAGGAACAGCAGCAGGAACAGCAGCAGGAACAACAGCAGGAACAACAGGATCAGCCCCGACAGAACCAGCAGGATAAGGAGCAACGTGCCGAGCAGCCGGATGAACCTGAGCAGATGTCGCGCGACAATGCCCGTCAACTTCTACAGGCAATCGAGCAGGATGAGCAGCAGACACAGGAGAAAGTACAACAGATAAAAGCCCGGCAAAAAGAGGAAAAGGCAGAAAGTAACAGGAGGCGCAATAAAAATTGGTAAGGACGGAAAAGACAATGAAATATATGCATAGCATACGCACTTTTATTATTCTACTGGTTGTATTATTTGCAAATAGCGCAACACAGCTCTTTGCACAGGTTACTTTTAAAGCTTCAGCACCGGCAACGGTTGTTGAAGGCGAGCAATTCAGGCTGAGCTATGTAATGAATAAAGAGGGGCGCAATCTGAGGCTGCCTGATCTGTCCGATTTCGACCTTCTTTTCGGCCCGAGCACATCTACCAGCTATAGCCAGCGGACAGTCAACGGTAAAACAACCTCAGAAAGTTCCGTTACATATACTTATATCCTCATGGCCAAGAAAGCGGGAACATTCAACATACCGCCTGCTTCAATAACTATTGATGGAAGTAATTACCAATCAAATTCTCTTCAAATAAAAGTTCTCCCTCCCGATGAAGCTTCAGCCCGGAGCCAAGAACCCGGCGGAGGGCAGAGAGGGGAGAGCCCTTCAGCCGGTTCAGGTCAAGTGGCTGTTTCAGCCACTGACGCATTCATAAGAGCTATTGTTTCCAAAAACAGTCTGTATGAACAGGAGGGGTTTACAGTGACATTCAGGTTATATACAACACTTAATATTGTAAATATAGGAAAGATTCAGTTTCCTGAGTTTGAGGGGTTCATGGTTGAGGATATAGCACTTCCCGTGAATCAACAATTGCAGATGGAGCGCTATAACGGAAGGAATTACTATACAGCTGATTTGCGCAAGACATTGCTTTTTCCACAGAGATCGGGACAGATAACCATACCGAGAGGCAACCTTGAGATGGTTTTTTCCGTTCCGTCTGGCAGGAGAGTCTCCACCTTTTTCGGTTCTCAGGAGGTGATGGTAGATGTAAAGAAGAATTTGGAGACCAATCCTTTGGTAATAAATGTGAAGCCTCTTCCTGGCAATAAGCCGGAAAGCTATTCAAACGCCGTGGGTACATTTACGCTAAAGCCATCTATAAGCACTTCCGAAACAAAGGCAAACGAAGCAATCACTTTGAGGCTTGAAATTTCGGGAACCGGGAACCTTAAGCTGATACGAAATCCTGAAGTTGTGTTTCCCGGTAACTTTGAGCTGTATGACCCGGTTGTTGACAACTCTTTCAACGTCACTACAAACGGATTGACCGGTATAAGAAAAATTGAGTATATGGCCATTCCGCGCTACGAGGGTACTTATGCAATTCCATCTGTGGAATTTACCTATTTCGACCTGAATAGTAATTCTTATAAGACACTGACTAGCCCCGAATATAAACTGATTGTAGGAAAAGGAGATCCGAGCAGTGTCACCGCCGGCAGTTTTGTTAACCGGCAGGATGTGATAGCAGAACAGGATATCCGTTTTCTGAAAACTGGAGAACCTTCATTCAAATCAAGAAGCAACTTTTTTGCGGGGTCACTCATTTACTGGCTATGGTATGTGGTTCCAATGCTGTTGCTAATTCTCTATTACTTAATTAACAGAAAAAAGGCTCGTGAAAACGCGAATGTTGCATTGATGCGAACCAAAAAGGCTAATAAGGTAGCTGTAAAGAGGCTAAATGCTGCTGGAAAATATCTAAAGGCAAATGACAAGGAGAGTTTCTACGACGAAGTACTCCGCGCCCTATGGGGATATTTCAGCGATAAGCTATCAATTCCATTAGCAAGGCTCACTAAAAATAATATTGAGGATGAGCTGTCGAAGTATGGAATCAGTGATATACTTGTAGGTAAGTTTATGCATATTCTCGACACCTGTGAATTTGCGCGTTATGCCCCTGCAGAAAGTAACGCTGAGATGGGGCAGCTCTACAACGATACATTGGCAGCTATCGGAGAAATGGAAAACAGGCTTAAGAAAAACAAACAGGACAAGTAGCGGGGATTAAGAGTGATACTTTTTAAGTGTGGCGAATTGTAACATATTATTATAATGGGTTTACCTATCCCGGATCTTTGATAGTTGATAATATTTACACGTTTTTTATTCCGGATAGTTGATATATATATATATTTTATACTTTTGAACATTCAACTTATGTGTCTGCGACGAAAATTCTGGTTATAGAAAAATATAATTATTAATGCATCGAACATTAATATCTATTTTGGAACGCATGCAATGAAAAGGCTTTTCGGAGGTGATTAACTTATTAATATGGAAATGAAATCAATATTATATACATTTGTTTTTCTGTTGTTTGACATCTGCAGTATCACAGTTTTGGGTGCGCAAGATACTTCAGATACAATTCTAAAAGCTACTCCTCAGGCTGATACACCTGTGTTTCACGAAAATACTTTGGAAAATTCTCTCGATTCTGCTTCTCAGGCATACAGGAACAACGATTTTAAAAAAAGCATAGAGATTTATGAAGGGATTGTGGCAGAAGGAATAGCAGAGGACAGGGAGTCTGCCCAGATATACTATAACCTGGGCAACGCCTATTTCAGGGACAACAGGCTTGGAAAAGCTATTTTGAATTATGAGAGAGCGCTAATGCTTGATCCCGGTGACAGTGATATAAGGCATAATCTGCGTTTTGCCGGTAGTCGCACCGAAGACCGTATTGAAGAGGTTGGCAGCCTGTTTCTTACCAACTGGATTAATGGCATCCGCAATATGTTAAGCTCCGATATTTGGGGTACTGCAGGTATTGTGTTTTTTCTCCTATTTCTGGTATGTTTAACACTTTTTCTGTTTGTTCGCTTATTGTGGATAAGAAAAACTGCTTTTTACAGCGGAATAGTGTTTTTTGTATTTATGATTATTGCAAATATATTCGCATTTAACCAGAAAAGAGAGCAAATTCAAAGGAATTATGCTATCGTGACAGTTGGTGCTGCCAGTGTTAACGCTTCTCCTGATGAGAACAGCAATGTGCTTTTTGAGCTGCATGAAGGTACAAAGGTAAAGATAAGGAACAGCGATGGAAACTGGTATGAGATAGAGATAGCGAACGGAAGTGTGGGCTGGACTCCGAAGCAGAAAGTTGAAATTATCTGAGAAAATATTTTGAATCTTAGTGCATGCATTTAGGATTCTTGAAGGTTTTTACTCCTAATTAAATCATGTT
>NZ_DIQL01000056.1:0-46679 GCF_002427225.1 Proteiniphilum sp. UBA5463
TCAGGTAGTGTTGATCTGGTAATATGACAACCGGTAGAGTATCTTTGCCGATCTCTCATGCAAAATGTTTACCTTTGGGTATGGATAAAAATGTTATAAAAGTTCATTTATCATGGTAAAAAAACGGGTTGTTGTCTTTCTTGTACCTTTGTTGGCCGCGGGAATTCTTCTCGGAGGATATTCCTGTACATCACCATCGGAAGATTATGTTACGGAACAGGAGTTGCGCTCAATCATCCGGGAAGAATTGAGGGGTTACCTAACACAGGAACAAATTATACAGCTTATTAGCAACTCAATTCCTCCAAACGTAAGTGAAGAGCGTATCCGTCAAATAATTACCGAAGAATTAAAAGGAGCGTTGACTCCTGCACAAATTGATCAGATTATTCAGGCGGTTGGACAAGGGCTTACAGAAGCACAGATTCGGGAGATTATTAAGCAGGAGGTGGAAAAAGCCGCTACAGGTTGGAAAATCGTAAACATCAACGTAAAGAAAGAGGATTGGAAATGGAACGACGAAGTCGCACAATATGAAGTCTTCTTTAACTTTCCGGAACTAACAGAATTTATTTATGAGGATGGAGCAACCATCGGTTATGTTTTTATCGGGACTCAGGGTGTTGACGAAGTTCAAAAACCCCTTCCTTTTGTGAATACCTATTCTACCGAAATAGATGAAACAGGTAATCCAATAGCGACGTTTACAGAAACCATCAGCTATGACGTTCAATATAAAGATAACGGTAAAAGTACTGTTGCATTTATCATAAAAGACTCGCAATTGGCGAAAGACCTGGATGCACCGCAGAACTACAATTTTAGAATTGTATTGATCTGGTAACTGACACAAAGAACCAATAAAGAGGCCGTTGAAGTAATCTTTACCGGCCTTTGTTTTTTTTAACTTTCTCCTTCATACAAAATGCTTACTTTTGGAAATTGATACTAAAACTGCGCTTCCTCATGAGTTTGGGCTATCTACATGAAAAGAACCCAACTCCGACAAAAACGTTGTTTTCCATCCCTTACTCATCATCCCCTCCTTTCTTCTTCGCTTTCTTTTGCAACGCTTTAATCGTATCCAAATAAGCCTGCTCCACGGGCGAAATTGTTTTCACCTGGTACTTCCTGTATTCCACTTTGGCTTTATCCATCGCTTGCTGGTGGCTAATTTGTCCGGCATCCGTTAAAAGTTTTTCGCCGGTTGAAGAGAGGATATTATCCAACTGTGTAACATAGTCCGACATATACATCGCGTTTCGACGCATAGCTTGAATTTCAGCGAAATCGAAATATCCGGAAACCAAATTGTTCAATATTTTAAGTTCATCGGCTGTAAGATAGTTTTTGGCAACCGTTATATCTTTTCCTGTGGGCAATTCGCCGGAAAATGTAGTTAAGCCCATAAATGGTTTATCGGCATCAGCCCGCTTGTAAATAACTTCGGCTGCTGTATGTCCATGTGCTGCAAAGTGAAGTTTGTTCTGTACGATTTTGAAAAATTGGATAGATATATCGGATTTCGGGTCGTAATCTACACTTGTAGCATAAAGGTCGAGTACCTGACGGTAAAGCACTTTCTCAGAAGAACGAATATCACGGATACGGTCGAGCAGCTCTTTCCAATAACTTCCACCACCTAATTGTTTCAGGCGTTCGTCATCCATCGTAAATCCTTTTATAATATACTCTTTCAGGCGTTCCGTTGCCCAGCGGCGAAAGTGAGTAGCGACAATAGATTTGATACGGTAACCTAATGAAATAATCATGTCCAAACTATAATAGGTTACATTGTAATTCTTTCCATCGTTGGCAGTTGTTCGGAATTTCCGAACAACTGAATTTTCGTCCAGTTCACCTTCTTCAAATATATGCTTAATATGCTCGCTTACATTTGATTTACTAGTTTGATAGAGTTCTACTAACTGAGCCTGCGTGAGCCATACAGTCTCGTGTTCCATCTTCACCTCAATGCGGGTGTTCCCGTCTTCGGTTTGATAGATAACGATATTCCCTTGATTATCACTCATAGCTTCCTCTAGTTTTTTGCTTTTCAACTAATACAATTTTAATCCGATTAATAGGTTTCATCGTTTTTATTTATTGATTTTAAACGCAAATATATTGATTTTTATCGACAGCTTCCATGTTCAAAACCAGTACCTTTCCAACATATTACAAAAAAGACATTCTTGGGCATATTTTCTCACCTCTTCCTCCCTCTATTTTTCTGCTGAACAATAGATAATTCGTTTCGGCAGTATGGTGGCTTTTGCGGTCATGCGGTAGGCTTTTGCATCCCCAAGGGATGGATCAATGTCTATCCCGGCAGAGAACTGGGCGATTTCAGCTTTCATTATTACATTTGGTGACATAAAAACCGTGTTGGAGTAATCTTTACCGGCCTTTGTTTTTTTTAACTATCTCCTTCATACAAAATGCTCCCATATCACTACTGACCGAATAAAATTTCAAAAAAAAAGGGCTACTCCCTGATGGTTTCGCCCCGATGTTTTACTTTTGTATTTGCAGTAACAAAATAAAACATGGGTAAAGATAGCGAAAAAAATTTAGTCGGACAGCCGATTTTCAATCAGATATTGCTAATTTATTCTTTGAAAAATACACACTAAAGTATATCTTCAACCAATTCTCTCATACATCTATCTGCCAAACAACTCCTTAGTAGAGGGAACGAATATTACATTTAGTTCTGGATCGGATGGTGTTTGGCGACGTTGTCCGATCTTCTTTTTTTATTTATCTTATCCTGAATCTTCCATATTCATCTGTTTTTAAGTGTTTATATTCATATTTAGAAATAGATTCTCTTTATCTTGTAGTTACCCTGTACGTTTCCACTCTCCTGATCAACCTTGATACGGAAAGAGAAAGTAAGTCCGTTGAGCACATCGGCAAGATCATCTTTCAAATCGACTTTTCCGGTACATCTTTGATTTCCAAGTCCTTCATCAAACAGAATTTTCTCACCGTAATAGCGTGAAAGTTTGGTCATCAACACATCCAAGCGCTCATCTTCCACATAAATCATGCCTTGCATCCACGAAATGTATCTTTCCACATCCACATGCTTAACGGATGCTTGACCTGCCTTGTAATCACAGAGTTGAGACGGAACTAAATCTATTTTTCCTGCATGATGATTAGGTGTAATTTGCACAGCTCCGGATGCCAATACAACTTGGGTTTCCGCATCTTCCTCGTAAGCCTGTACATTGAATCGTGTTCCCGTTACCCGAATTGCAATTTCATTTGTTCTTACAATGAAGGGTTGTTTTTGATTATGAGCAACATCTAAGAAAATTTCGCCATCCACATAGATTTCACGGGTATTGCCCGCGAAACGATTGGGATAAATCACTTTTGTGCCTGAATTTACATGTAAAGTTGTTGCGTCAGATAAAACCAGTTTCGAGCGTTTTCCTTTTGGTACAACTAACCGGCTATACTCCATGGTGTTCACTTCCGCAAGCGATTTGCCGGTAACCCGGACGCTGTCGGCATGGTACGAAATGTGGGCCTCCTTTTCTTCAATCGTGATCAATCGGTCGGCAGAAACGTAAAGCTGTATCTCTTCCGAAACGGAATCAACGGCAAACGAACTTGTTTTCACGAAATCCAACAATTGGGAATCCTGTTTTTCAAAAGGTTTAAAAAAATGGTTGACCGCCAACAGGAGCAAAACGGACGCCGCTCCTGAAAGCCAATAGTACAATGTCCTGCGCTTCCTTTGCTTGGCGATGCGGTGGCGGAAACGATCATGACTGCTGTCTATTTGTTGAGGTGTGAGGGGATAATCGTTCAAACGAATCTGTGTTTTATAAAGTTCCTTGGCATGATCGATGGCAGGTGTCAAATCAGGAAGCGTACTCATTACGTCTGCCCAATACGCATTGTCCTCCTCCGATTGAAAGAGATTCCATCTCAAGAAATCATCATCTTTGAGAAAGTCAACTGCTTTGTATCCCTGATATTTATTCATGTGCATCTATTATTCGTTCTATGGTTGTTATGACAGATACGAATGACTTGCCTTTTTGTGAGTATTTTTTAGGGCAATTCAATTAATATAAATTAAATTCCATGAATTTCAAGACAAAGGCGGGATATTACCTCAAAAACACAAATAAAATCAAAGTTAGTTGTCCGAACCCACCCCGGGTTGATCCCGATGGATATTGCGAACTTCAAAACATTATTATTCTCCAAAAAACACCATTCGCCACAGCTACCCTCCCGATGTCCCGATGACTATCGAAACCGAAACAGGCAGAGATTTAGGGATACAGAAATCAACCATACAACATCGCAACAAACACCACCATCGGCAACACTTTATTCTCCTTTCTTATTTTGATGATTGCCTGCGACACCAACTTGCGTATGGAAACTTCGGATCTGTTCATCATTCCTGAAATCTCCGAATACTCCAGACCCTAAATATTGCCGAGATAGAGTGCTTCTTTTTGCAAGGGAGAGAGTACGGACAACAGTTTTTCAATCTTCTGCTCTATGATTATCCGGTCTTCCTCTTCGATAATCTCGTCCAACACGGTGGTTTTGATAGAAAAGGCTAGTACTTCTTCATTAATATCTTCAGTCTTGGAAAATGATTTGGATTTAAAAAGGTCGTACAGTCGATTTTTCAGCGATTTGAGCAGGAAATACTTGAAATGCTCCACGGATTTAAGTTGCGGCTTATCAAAAAACACGTTGACAAAAACATCTTGCACGACATCCATGACATGCACCTCCGTTGCACCCAGGCTTCTGCCGTATGCATACAAGTCGTTCATGAAGTATTTGTAAAAGAAAGAAAACGCCTTTTCATCCCCCTCACCAAACTTCACAAATAAATAGGTTATTTTCTCGTGTGTCACATCCGTGTATTGCATAGCTCCTCGAATTGAAATGATCAAAAACAGGCAGCACAACTTTTCGCAATTGGCTACACTATCCGGCAAAGGTACACAATAAAAGAAAAAGGCGTAAGATTTTAAGCCTGCACCTTTTTTACAAAAATATGTATCTTTTTTATATAAATACTTACGACGGAGCAGATGAAGCAGGTAATCCAATAGCGACGTTTACAGAAACCATCAGTTATGACGTTCAATATAAAGATAACGGTAAAAGTACTGTTGCATTTATCATAAAAGACTCGCAATTGGCGAAAGACCTTGCAGCACCGCAAACATATAATTTTCGGATTGTATTAATATGGTAATCATATAAACAAAGGCAACGCATCTGCCACGATAAAGGAACTGCCGCCGATGAAAATGAGGTCATTTTCACCGGCGTTTTTCAGTGCTGCTTCAACAGCATGGGAAACGGATGGAAAGATGTAGCCTGCTAACCCGTGTGCGGCTGCATAACCTGCCAGCGTCTTCTCGTTTAATGCTCGTTCTACAGATGCCCTAGTGAAATAGTAAACAGCATTTTGCGGCATTAATGTAAGCACGGAGTCTACATCCTTGTCGTTAGCCATTCCGAATACAATATGCAATCTGTTGTAATCTTCCAAAAGCAACTGTTCCGCCACATACTTTAATCCATGGGCGTTATGCGCTATGTCACAGATAATTTCAGGAGAAGTCCGTAGCTGCTGCCATCGTCCCATTAAACCGGTGATAGCTGTTACGTTAGCAAACCCTTTGTAAACTGCTTCTGCCGGTATGTTGTACCCTGTTTCAAGTAGGGCCTCCACTGTTGTTAATACCGTACGGGCATTCTTGTCCTGTGCCATACCCTTTAGTTCGCCCTTCAGATTCGGGTATTTGCCGGATTGAAACAACCATCCGTAATCTTTCTTCTCAGCTTCAAAGTCGTTCATATATAGTTCCGAGAATACAATGGGTGCTTTCACGGAATGTGCCTTATCAATAAAAACCTGAGCTACTTCCGTATTGTCCGTCTCGCCAATCACTACAGGAGTATGTTTTTTTATTATCCCTGCCTTTTCGGCAGCTATCTTTGGCAGTGTATCACCAAGAAATTTCATATGGTCAAATCCAATGTTGGTGATGATGCTGATATCGGGAGTGATGATGTTAGTGCTGTCGAGCCGCCCGCCCAGTCCCACTTCAACGACTGCCACATCAACCTCCTGCAGGGAGAACCAGAGAAAGGCCATCTCCATGGTCAGCTCAAAAAAGGAGGGCATCACAGGTTCAAATTTATCTTTATACTTTTCCACGAATTCCACAACATAATCTTTTTCAATCATTGCTCCATTCACACGAATTCGCTCGCGGAAATCTATCAGGTGAGGTGATGTATAGAGTCCCACTCTGTAACCGGCTTTCTGCAAGATAGCCGCTAGCAGATGTGAGGTTGAACCCTTGCCGTTTGTTCCCCCTACATGTATGGTTCTGTAGCGCTTGTGGGGATGGCCGAATATCTCGTCCAACGCGAGGCTGTTGTCTAGCCCTTCTTTATATGCTCTATCCCCAATTCGTTGATATTCGGGCATTTGCCTGTACAGGTAGTTGAGAGTCTCTTCGTAAGTCATAAATTCATTAAATAATTCTGATACAAAAATAAGCGTTTCGGCTGAACCGAAACGCTTATTCCAAAAATTTGTTTTTCTATCAGTTCTTAAGTGGCAATACCGAGTATTGTCTTGAATAGCGCAATTGCTGTTCAACATAGTTCTCGTCGTATGATATCGTAACATCGGTTACCTTGCCATTCTCATCAGTGACCAGCTTGTATACGGGATTTACGAACCCTTTGTAGGGAGCTATATCAAGGGCTTTATAGCGCGACAATACTTCTGAATGGAGTTCAGTATTCACTTTTACCCCGTATGCCTCTACCAGGTTCTTTCCGGCTTCATAGTCGCCTTCCGATTTTATACGTTGCACTTCAGCAAGCAACTGACCAAAGAGTGTTCGCAATTTGTTGTAATCGCTGATCACCACATATGTTTTATCATCGCGCTTCTGCATCACAACAACACTGTCGGCCTTTCCGTGTTCAATTACCCAGTTCGATATAAGCGCCCGGTTGCGCATGTGTGCTTGTTCAATGTCTTTGCCAGGCTGGATGCGTGTAAGTTGTGTCATTGCCCCATTCATAATATATTTATAGTACTCAGCCTTATAAGCCTCGCTATCGGGCAGCAGCCCCAGTTCCACAAGCTTCGGATCTGCAAGATAGTAGAGAGCAAACAGGTCGGCGCGTGTCTCTTCCAGGGGAGAGCCATATGCTTTCAGGGCATCTCCGTCAACACCGGGGAGCAGTTTACCTGAACCGTGACCCAGACATTCGTGCAAGTCGGTATGCAGATTATCTGTAATAGTTTCATATTTTATTGAAATTTCACGTTCGACATCACTCCACATAAACTCTTCTTTAAAACCGTTTCCTTCAGCTGCTTTGGCATAGGCGAAGGTGATATTGTCTATAGTCACCGATTTGGAGCCATGGTCGCGGCGGATCCAGTTTGCATTGGGCAGGTTGATACCTATAGGGGTGGCCGGATACGTGTCGCCTCCCAGTATTGCTGCGGTTATCACTTTAGCGGAAACTCCTTTCACTTCCTCTTTTTTGAAACGATTGTCAATAGGAGAGTTGTCTTCAAACCATTGCGCATTATTGCTGATCAATTCCGTGCGCTTAGATGCCTCTTCGCTTTTGAAATTCACCAATGCCTCCCATGTGGCTTTCATGCCAAGCGGATCGGTATAGGTCTCGATGAACCCGTTTACAAAATCAACGCGCGAATCGGTGTCAGTTACCCATTTTACCGAAAAATCGTCGAAAATCTTCAGATCTCCTGTTGTGTAATACGCAATGAGCGTGTTGATGGTCTCTTTCTGATGTTCGTTTTCTGCAACGCCGGCAGCTTTCTCCAGCCATCCAACTATACGTTCGATAGCTTTGTCGTACATACCGTCTATTTTCCATAATTGTTCGGTAACGACTCCATCTTTTTTTACTACCTTGCTGTTGAGTCCGTAAGAGACAGGTGTGTTATCGTCTGTCTTTTTCATGGCGTTGTAGAACTCTTCCACCTCTTTCTGAGTAACCCCTTCATAGAAGTTTACAGCCGATGTTCTTACAATATCGGCACCGGCCGACTGGTTCATTCTTTTGGGCATAACATCCGGATCGAACATCACCGGGAGTATCTCTTTGAGAGTTTCGTCGGCAGCCATTCCATCGCGGAAAGGCATCCGTCCCGGATCAACACTTTTCACTATGGACACGAAGTACTCCCTTGTAAACTCCGGCATAATTTTGTCCTCTGAATAATGGTGGTGTATACCGTTCGCCATCCATATCTGTTTAAGGTAAGTCTCGAAATTCTCCCACTCTGTGGAAGATTTGTCACCCATATAATTTTCATATACACCTTCGCAAACACGGCGGATGGTCAGGTTGTACCGATTATGCTGGTCCCAGAGTATATCGCGGCCTTCCAATGCAGCCTGCGACAAGTAATATATCAGCTCTTTCTGCTGGAGCGGCAAGCTGTTAAATCCGGGGACTGGATAGCGGAGGATTTCTATATCGGCAAACCGGTCGACCTTATACTGGAAAGCGGAATCAATACCATCATCAGCTACCGTCTGATTATCTGTGTTTTTGCTTATACATGAAGAAAGCAAAAAAAAGGTTGTTAGCATAAAGATTACTTTTTTCATATTTATAACTATTTGTCTATTTGTTTAAGATATGGGCTTTGTACATGCATTTCTCGATTTATCTCCCAGGTATCCGCCATGATGACGTTTGGCATATTCACTTGCAGTGAAGTTGATCCGTTTCATTGTTCCTACAACAAGTATGTCTCCCATGACTGTCATTATTGTGGTAGAGGTGGTGGGAGTAAGATCTAGAGGGCATACCTCCGGCGGGTTTCCGGTTAGGAGTGTCACATCCGCTTCTTTGGCGAGCACACTCTCTTTGTTGCCGGTGATTACGATAATGGGAATTTCTGGATACATCCCTCTTGCCAAATCTATCAGTTCTATGATCTCGCGGGTTTTCCCTGAATTGGTAATCAATAAAAGCAGATCGTTGTCCTGTAGGACTCCGAGGTCGCCATGTTGCGCTTCGCTGGGATGAAGGAAAATGGCTGGTGTACCTGTTGAACAAAATGTGGTTGCCATATTTTGTCCAATCTGTCCAGCTTTGCCCATGCCGCTAATTACTAATTTTCCCCGTTTCCCGTGTACATTCTCTATTATCAGATCAATGGCTTTTTCATATCTGTCGGTTACCGGTATGTTCAGGATGGCATCAGCCTCCTGTTTCAGTATAGTGCTTATATCTTCGTGATTCATTACTGTTGTCAGTTTGTTTTGAATTTATAGGAAACCGATGCCAGCTCTTTATTGGCTTCCTTTATTTTGTTTTTCAGGCTGTTTTTATAGTCAGACATTTTTTTCTGCAAAGGCTCGTTGTTGGCGGCAATTATCTGTAGTGCCAGAATAGCGGCATTCAAAGAGCCGTTTATTCCTACGGTGGCTACTGGAATACCCGGGGGCATCTGCACGATGGCAAGCAGTGCATCCATTCCTTCGAGCGATGAATTGATGGGCACGCCTATCACCGGGAGGGTGGTCATGGAGGCAATCACACCTGGCAGGTGTGCTGCCATTCCCGCTGCGGCAATAATAACCTTGATCCCTTTATCTTTGGCACCTTTTGCGAATATTTCAACCTCTTCGGGTGTACGGTGTGCCGACAGGGCGTTCATTTCGAAAGGGACCTCCATCTCGTTGAGGAAGCGTGCCGCTTTTTCCATCACGGGCAGATCAGATGTGCTGCCCATAATAATGCTTACAACAGGTTGCATAAATAATATAATTATCCGTTTGATTAATATAATTCACAGATACCATCTGTGTTAAAACAGATGGTATTACTGCATATTTCCTGCGATAAACAGAAAGGAATCACTGGTGTTGGTGATTCCCTCCATTTTCAGATCCTTTTGTTTTATTTACCTATAAACTCTTTATATGCTTCGGCCGACATTAAGCCTGTCAGTTCTTCGCTGTTCTTAACTGAGATTTTGATAATCCATCCTTCACCGTATGGGTCCTTGTTTACAAGCTCAGGTGCATCATCGAGTTTTGGATTCAACTCCAACACTTCACCACCCATAGGCATCATCAGGTCTGATACGGTTTTCACAGCTTCAATACTTCCGAAAACATCTCCCTGTGCAAGGGTTTCTCCCTCAGAGGTTACATCAACATAGACGATTTCACCCAACTCATCCTGTGCAAAATCGGTAATTCCGACGTATGCCTCACTGCCTTCCACTCTCACCCATTCGTGATCGGAAGAATACTTTACATTTTCAGGAAAATTCATAACGATTAAAATTTTAAAAAAATTAATTCATGTGGTAAATTTACAACTTAATTCTATATTATCAAAAATCAAACTTTTCAGTTCAAATCTTCACTCCAAACCATACGAACGTGAACGAGACCAGGAAACCGAGTAAAAAACCGGCAATTACCTGGGAAAGTGTGTGGCGTCGCAGTATTAGTCTTGATGTGCCTACCAACCCGGCAATGATAAACAATCCCATAAACATGTAATATGGATTTGAACGTTCCACAAAATAGCTTATCGACATTGCCCCGCCAATGAGTCCGCCAATCCCGAACATATGTGCGCTTATCTTCCACTTCAGCGTGATAATTATTGCAAAGATCATTATTGCAACAGATGCGGCAAGCATCATAAGAAACCATCCGGGCATGTACATCCTGTTGTAGAATACTATCATTGCTGAGTAAGATACTACAGTAATCAGATAAGGGTATATACGTTCTCTGCGTATCTTTAGCGATAAATCGGATATAATTTTCATTCGGTACAGTAAAAAAATGAGAATAGAAGGTATCACGAATGAAAAAACGACTACAGGAGTAATAATTTGCCAGAAATGATTTTGATACATCAAACCGAAATAGGTATAAACAAATAGGAGCAATACCCCGTAGGTCGGCATCAACAATGGTTGGAAAATAGTGGAAATTACGTGTGAAATTGACTTCATCCTGCTAAGTTTCATTTTCTGAAACGGCAAAGTTATATTTTTTTTCTCAATCGGGCTACCGGAATGTTCAATTGTTCACGATATTTCGCCACTGTGCGTCGTGCTATTACATACCCTTTATTATTGAGGATTTTAGTTAGTTGCTCATCTGTGAGAGGTTTAGAAGAGTTTTCGTTGTCGATGCTCTCCCTTAAAATTGATTTTATCTCTGTTGAAGAAATATCTTCCCCTCCTCTAGTCTGCATCGCTTCGGAGAAGAAAAACTTCAGAGGGTAAACACCGGTGTTGGTCTGTACATATTTGCTGTTGCTTACTCGGGAAATGGTAGAAATATCGAAACCTGTTCTTTCAGCAACATCTTTTAGGATCATAGGTTTTAGGCATTTTTCATCTTCCGTAAGGAAGAAGTCGTACTGAATGTGTACAATTGCCTCTATGGTTTTTTGTAGTGTGTTTTGGCGTTGTCTGACAGCATCTATGAACCATTTAGCGGAATCAACCTTTTGTTTCATAAAAAGCATTGTTTGTTTATCATCGGTTGACATACTCTCTTTATTATCGCTGTAACCTTTCAGCATTTCCGAAAAGCTGCGGCTCACCTTCAGTGTAGGAATATTGCTGTTATTTAGGTGTATAGATACTTCACCGTTATAGGAGTCTACGATGAAATCGGGAGTAATATTGTTCATTGCAGTCTGCATAGTATCTCCAATGTTATTCCCAGGTTTCGGGTTCAGCGACGTGATTTCTTCAATGGCATCCCGTAGATCGTCCTGTGAAATATTCATCCGTCGCATGATCTTATCGTAGTGTTTTCGTGAAAACTCATCAAAATAATCTTTAAGTATTTTTTTTGCAAGACTTACTGATGGTGTTGGTTCACAGCGATTCAGCTGTATCAGCAGGCACTCCTGCAGTCCACGGGCTCCCACACCAGCCGGATCGAGATCCTGTATCTCATATAATACATCTTCCAGATGTAGAGGAGTGACCTCCATTTGCTGCTGGAACAACAGGTCGTCTGATATCGATTGCAGGTCGCGCTGCAGATAACCATTCTCATCGAGGCTACCGATAATATATTCCGCGATCAACTGTTTCCGGTTGTCCAGATTTAACAACCTTATCTGTTCCAGAAGGTAATCGCTGAGCGATTTATCGTCATAGTAATTTATTTCGGCAATATTTGTTTCGTTTTTATGATATGTTGCGTTCAGGCGATAGTCGGGGATGTCATCCTCCGAGAAATAGTCGCCAAGAATCATATCTTCCTGCGAAAGAGACGTGTCCTCCCCGCTTTCCATATCTTCATTTTCGACATCGGCCGATATCTCGGCATCGGCAGTCTCCAGCGCGGGATTATCTTCAACCTCCTGTTTAATCCGGTCTTCCACCTCAATGGAGTTCAACTCCACTAACTTTATCACCTGCATTTGCAAGGGGGAGAGTCGCTGTATTTGTTTTAGTTCCTGTTGCTGCTTGAGTGCCATAAGACTTTGTTCAAAAATAAATCACTAGCAAAGATAATGATTTTACTACCAATTGCAATTGTCATAACCTGCCTGACATGTAAGAGGGGCAAGGGCATACGAGTCGTATTCGTCATAAGCCGGGCCTGGAATTCCATTGATAACCACAATCCGGTCTAAACGCACTCTGTCGCCATTTTCAAAAAAAAGATAATACCCCTCGTCTTTTATTTCTCTGATTTTCATAATCTTCCCACGCAACTCTTCCAGTTCAGGCTCATCTGAAAAAGCAAAATATATTACCCTTGCCTCTTCTTTTTCCATTTCTCTGTCAAAGATTTCAAAATAGTCGTGATCGACCGGCAAATATTTTGGTTTCATTACTGACTCCTTTTTGTTTTGATATAGAATTAAAACAATGAATAAAAGAATCTGTTCAACAATCTAATTTCAAAATATCTTTAATCTCATTTATCACATCTCTGTTTTCTTCTGACAGGTTTGTCCAATTTATCTCCGGGTTTTTCTTAAATCAAGTTATCTGCTTGCATTTTGTGTTGTTCATTTATAAGAAAACTGCTGAAGCCCGTTTCTTACGCTGTTTACATATATTAAGAGTAAATTATCGTGTCTATTAAATGATGCAAAATAAATTTAAATATTTTGTTTCGTATGAGATTTTAATATACAATTGCAAAAATTTAGAACGTTTTGTTGTATATATAGTTAACCGGTTTAGCGTTTGCTCTCAGGTTTAAAAAATATGAAAAAGGTATCAATGCAAAATATAGCAGACAGGTTAGGAGTTTCAAAGGGGACAGTTTCCCTTGTATTGAGTGGTAAGGCAAAAGGTAATCGTATTAGCGAAGAAATGTGCTTAAAAGTCAGACGAATGGCGGAAGAGATGAATTATTACCCGAATGAGATTGCACGTAGCCTCAGTACCGGAATGACCATGACTATTGGAGTTATTGTGACTGATATTTCGAATGAATTCTTTGGAAATCTTACATTTCACATTCAAGAACGTGCCAAAAAATATGGTTATGTGGTGATTACCACAAATACGAACGAATCTTTAGAAGAATTTGATGATGTAGTTACAATATTGTTAAATAAACAGATAGACGGAATTATTCTTGTTCCTGTTGCTGGAGGAGGTAGAATTGCTGATAGAATCGTTAAAAGACATGTCCCTATGGTGCAAGTTGACCGTTATTATCCGGATATTCAAGCCAGCTATATAATTGTGGATAATTATAAAGCATCTACAGATGCAGTTAAGTTTCTAATAGAAAAAGGCTATAGGAGAATTGCAATTATATGTTACGATATTAATCTTAATGCATTGACGGATAGGAGGCAGGGATATATTGATACAATGAAACGTTATAATTTATTGGATCCTGCACTAATAAAAGACATTAAATATGAAGAACAAGAAGAGCAAATTAGGCAAGCTATTGTAGATCTGAAAAATAATCCTGATAAGGTTGAGGCTATATTTTTTTGTTCCAGAAGGGTGTTTATTACCGGAATAAAGTATATGCATAGAGAAAATATAAAGGTTTCAGAGGAGATGGAAGTGCTTTGTTTTGATAAAATAGATACGATTTCCATTAACAATATTCCGATTAATTATATTGAACAACCGATCAAAAAAATGGGAGAGGAAGCAGTTGAAATGCTGATTGAACAGATCAAAGGGATTAAAAATATTCAACAATTAGTCCTCGATGCCGAAATTACACATTCTATTTAAAACTTAATTGATCATGAAGATACTATTTTTTATACATGATTAGTTAACCGGTTTAGCTTATGCTTATCAACAAACTTAAATTATTATAATAGATTTTACTAATGAAAAAAACGAAATTACTTTTTTTAATTTTTCTTTTTCCATTATCGTTAATTGCACAGCAACCGGTACAAGTAAAGGGAAAAGTGATAGAAGCGGAAACCGGTGAACCGTTGCCGGGCGTGAGCATCCTTGTAGATAAGTCAACAAGAGGAGTAACCACGGATATAGATGGAACATTTGAAATTAAAGTGACCACATCCGATAAACTCGTTTTTTCGTTTTTAGGGATGCAGTCACAAACCATTGAGGTTGGAAATAAAACGTTTATCGAGGTGTCTTTAAGGCCGGAGACAAGCGAACTCGAAGAAGTAACGATTGTTGCTTTCGGAAAGCAAAAGAAAGAGAGTGTAATAGGTTCAATCACGACAGTAAATCCGACCGAACTCAAAGTTCCATCAAGCAATCTTACTACGGCTCTTGCCGGTAGAATGGCTGGTGTTATATCCTATCAGCGAAGTGGCGAACCGGGACAGGATTATGCTGACTTTTTTGTACGTGGTATTACCACCTTCGGAGAGAACAAGAATCCTTTAATATTGATTGACGGGATTGAACTAACCACTACTGATTTAGCCAGGTTACAACCCGATGATATTGCAAGTTTCTCCGTAATGAAAGATGCTACAGCCACCGCGTTATACGGCGCAAGAGGTGCCAATGGGGTCATTCTCATTACAACTAAACAGGGGAAAGAAGGTCCTGCGAAGATATCAGTCCGCATAGAGAACTCTATTTCTCAACCGACGAAAGACATAAAAATTGCCGATCCGGTAACATATATGAAACTCCATAATGAAGCAGTGCTCACTCGGGATCCCCTAGGCGAATTACCGTACAGTGATGAGAAAATTGAGAATACGGCTGCAGGAATGAACCCCCTTATCTATCCTGCCGTCCATTGGAAAGATATGTTGTTCAAAGATTACACAGCTAACCAGAGAGTAAATCTCAATGTTAGTGGTGGCGGTGGCGTTGCCAGATATTATGTAGCTGGCTCTTATAGCGTAGATAACGGGATTCTTAATGTAGATAAAAGAAACAATTTTAATAATAACATCAAATCTGAAATTTACACATTGCGAAGTAATATTAATATTGATTTGACAAAAACAACCGAAATGATCGTCCGGTTAAACGGTAATTTCGATGATTATACAGGTCCTATTTATACAGGAAAGGAGATGTATAATATGGTAATGCACGCCAATCCGGTCATGTTCCCCGCTTTTTACCCGGTAGATGAAGAACATAAATTTGTTAATCATATTATGTTCGGGAATTATGACGATTCATATACCAATCCCTATGCTGAAATGGTAAGAGGGTATAGGGAAGAAAAAAGATCACAAATGATGGCACACCTGGAGCTCAAGCAGGATCTTAATTTTTTGACCGAAGGACTTTCAATCAAAGGATTAATGAATATCACAAGAGTGTCGAAATATGATGTTCGAAGGTTTTATAATCCTTATTATTACCAAATCGGCAGTTATTACAGTGTAACTGACAAATATCAACTGATACAAACGAATGATAACGGTACAGAATATTTGAATTATTCAGAAGGGGGCAAGGATATAACCAGTATCATGTACATGGAATCCACATTGAATTATCAACGGACATTCAACGAAAAACATAATGTAAGCGGGCTTTTAGTCTATATGTTGCGGGATCAGAGCAAAGCTAATGCAGGAAATATTCAATTGTCCCTCCCTTCGAGGAATGTTGGCCTATCAGGAAGATTAACCTATTCATATGAAAACCGGTATTTTACAGAATTCAATTTCGGGTATAATGGCTCCGAGCGCTTTTCGAAAGATAAACGATTTGGCTTCTTTCCGTCAGCCGGTGTTGCATGGGTGGTCTCCAATGAAAATTTTTGGGATCCGATAAAGCCTGTCATCTCAAACTTAAAATTAAGATATAGTTATGGGTTGGTTGGAAATGACCAGATAGGCACATCCAGTGATCGATTTTTCTACCTATCCAATGTAAATATGAATGATGGAAATTATGGAGCAACATTTGGAACCAACGTAGATAAGGGACTTTCTGGCATTTCTATTTCGAGATATTCAAACCCGAATATTAGCTGGGAAACTTCTTTAAAAAACAATTATGCTTTGGAATTTGGATTATGGAACAAGATTAATATCATTGCCGAATATTTTACCGAACATCGTAGCAAGATATTAATGACAAGGGAAGCTATTCCCACTACCATGGGATTAACTGCACCAATAAGAGCAAATGTTGGAGAGGCATCAGGAAAAGGAATAGATATCTCTTTAGACTACCAACAATCATGGAATAAAGATTTTTGGACATCCGCGAGAGGTAATTTCACTTATGCAAGCAGTAAGTTTGAGGTTTTTGAAGAACCCCAATATAATGAATATTGGAGATCAAGGGTGGGGCAGTCCTTGAATCAGACCTGGGGCTATATTGCAGAAAGATTATTTATGGATGATGCGGAAGCAGATAATTCACCCTATCAGGGATTCGGTTCCGTATATGGCGGAGGAGATATAAAGTATACCGATATAAACCGAGATGGTAAAATTACAGAAGCGGATAAAGTACCAATAGGATACCCTACCGTCCCTGAAATTGTTTATGGGTTTGGTTTTTCAATGGGATATAAGAGGTTTGACTTTTCCCTGTTCTTTCAGGGAGCAGCGAACGAATCATTCTGGATGAACGCGGCAAACACCTCTCCATTCCGGAACCAGACTCAGATATTACAAGCATATGCGGACAGCCATTGGTCGGAAGCAAACCAGGATATGTATGCCATTTGGCCAAGACTTTCTCCAACACTCAACCAGAACAATATTCAGACAAGTACTTGGTTTATGCGTGATGGATCATTTGTTCGCTTGAAACAAGCCGAAATCGGATATACAATACCAGGAAAATGGCAAAAGAAATATCATCTAGGTAATCTGAGATTGTATTTGAGTGGAAACAACTTGCTCCTATTCAGCAAATTCAAATTATGGGATGTGGAAATGGCCGGTGAAGGGCTGGGATATCCTATTCAGCGGGTATTTAATGCTGGAATAAATTTAACAATTAATTAATCGCTTATAAAATGAAAAGAAATAAAATCACTCTTTATTTGGTCTCATTTTTTCTCATAGGAACAATAAGCATCTCTTGTTCGGACTATTTGGATATTGTACCAGATAATATCGCTACTATTGAAATGGCTTTTACCATGAGGTCAGAAGCTAAGAAGTACCTGTATACCTGTTACTCATACTTACCTCAGGATGGTAATCTGGGATCCGATCCTGCGATTATAGGCGGAGATGAGATGTGGTCACTCATTGATCCTGCACCCTCACAATTTGGACAGGATATGTTTAGATTGGCGCAAGGATTCCAAAACTCTAACAACCCTATAGGAAACGGTTATTGGGTGAGTCTCTATATAGCATTGAGACATTGCAATATTTTTTTGGAAAATGTAGACAAAGTTCCCGATTTACCAGAGTGGGAAAAAAAATTATGGAAAGCAGAAGTCACTTTCTTAAAAGCTTATTACCATTTTTACCTGGTACGTATGTATGGCCCAATTCCATTGATAAAAGAGAATTTACCCATTGATGCAGGTGTGGATGAAGTAAAAGTCTATAGAAATCCCATTGATGATTGTTTCCATTATATTGTTGAACTGCTTGATGGGGCTATGCCGAATCTTCCCTTGATTATAGACAACCCTACCTCAGACCTGGGGAGAATCACTAAACCCATTGCCGCAGCGATGAAGGCAAAGGTACTGGTCACGGCAGCCAGTCCGTTATTCAATGGAAATTCCGATCAGGTTACTTTGAAAAATCCGGATGGAAAACCTCTTTTCCCAGCTCAATATGAAATATCAAAATGGGAAAAAGCCGTAACAGCATGTAAAGAGGCGATTGAAACCTGTCATAGTGCCGGAATGAAATTATACACCTACAATCCCAATTATCAACAATACAAACTGACAGATACGATCACTACTCAATTATCCATCAGAAATGCTTTTTGTGACAAATGGAACAGTGAAATCATTTGGGCAAACACCAAGACCGGTCGTGGCAATATTCTGCAAAATCAACGATTGGCATCGCCCAATCTGGATATCCGTTACATCGATAATTTTCAGATGAGATCGCAATTGCAACCGCCGCTCAAAATTGCGAAATTGTTCTATACCGATCATGGTGTCCCCATTGAGGAAGATTCGGAATGGGCAGGAATAGATGTGTTAGAACTAAAAGTTGCCGGAAAACAGGACAATCTTTATATCCGCGAGGGATATCAAACCATTCTATTACATTTTAATCGTGAACCTCGCTTTTATGCCAATTTGGGGTTCGACGGCGGAATATGGTACGGACAAGGAAAATACGACGATTCGAAACCACTCGATCTGTTTTATGTAGCCGCTCGCAGAGGCGGTACGCAAGGAAAAAACAGAGGTCGTGAATATGGCCCATTTACGGGATATTGGTGGAAGAAAAATGTGCATTTTCAAAATGTGCAATCCTCCGAAAACGGATATGACATTGAGTACTATCCCTGGCCTGTAATCCGATTGGCAGATTTATACCTTCTGTATGCCGAGGCTATTAATGAAACCGAGGGACCAATAGGTGAAAATCAAAGTGAATTATTTACATATATCGACTTGGTAAGACAACGAGCAGGATTGCAAGGTGTCAAATATTCATGGGACAATTTCGCTAACACGAAAAAATATCTCACACAGGATGGAATGAGAGAAATTATCCATAGGGAACGTTTGATTGAATTGGCATTTGAAGGTCAAAGATTTTGGGATATTCGGCGGTGGAAAACTGCTCCTTCGTATTATCAAACCCCGATAGAGGGATGGAATGTTACCGAAGGTAATCCGGACCTGTTTTATAAAGTTGTTCCCCTATTCGAACAGAAATTTTCCGTAAAAAATTATTTCTGGCCGTTAAGAGAAGCATATATCGAGAATAACAGAAATCTTGTTCAAAATATTGGTTGGTAAAATGTATTGAAAAAAATGAATGTAAAAATATGGAAAATATGAATAAAAGTATTGCTTTGCTGTCAATGTGGATATTTTCTGTTCTCATAATCTTTATAGGTTGTAAAGAAGAAGGTCGCATCGATCAGATTGATGACGCAACCCCTGCTCCCGCACCTGTAACAATTACAAAAATTGAGAATATATCCGGAGGGGCTATTATTCGGTACTCTATACCTGACGACGAAAATTTATTAGGAGTGAAAGCAGAATATGAAAGGACTCCCGGACAAATCGTGAAATCGGAGGCTTCATTATACACCGACTCCTTGCTTGTTGAAGGACTTGGGGAAATAAAATCGTATGAAGTAAGACTCTATAGTATCGGACGAAATGGCAAATCTTCTAAACCCGTTGCCGTGAATGTTAACCCATTAGAACCGCCTATTATCATCGCCTCCAAGAGTATGGATGCCACTTTCGGTGGTGTAAAAATTGAATTCACCAATGAAGCTCGAGCTAATTTGGCATTGGTACTTATGATCGATTCGTTAGGAACGGGTGAATGGTTACCATTACAAACTTTTTACACAAAAGCACCAGGCGGAAGTTTTTACCGAAGAGGTCTCGAGAATAAGGAGCTGAACTTTGCTCTGTATATCAGAGATCGATGGAACAACAAGTCTGACACACTGGTACAAACGATTATACCTGTTCTTGAAGAAGAAATTCCAAAGGATAATTTTAAAAATATGAAACTACCCGGGGACAGTTGGGAGTATATCCAAGGTCCTCAGTATGCAATAGAGGGAATGTGGGATGGCATAACCAGCAACAGAGGGGGGAATGTCTATGCAGGAAAAAATACGGAGCCAATACCTCAACACTTCACCATCTCTTTAGGACATAAAGTATCCATTAGCCGATTCAAGGTACATCATCGGTTGAATGATGAATATATGAATTCAAGTCCAAGAACCTTCGAACTGTGGGGATCCGAACTCCCTCCTTCCGATGGAAGTTGGGATAACTGGCATCTTTTGGGTGAATTTGAAGCTTTTAAACCATCGGGCTATTCTGAGGAAGGTTCTGTAGGAACCATAACAGCCGAAGATAAAAACTATGCTAGAGTTGAAGGGATTGATTGTGAATTAGTTGTTTCTGACAAGATACCAAATCCATATCGGCCGGTGAAATATATTCGGTTCAAGACCAACTCAACTTATGCAACCCATGGTTCGGAAGTTACCAGTGGGCAACTAATCATTGCTGAAATATCTTTTTGGGGACAAATTATCGATTAAAATTATATCCAATGAGAACATTTAATTATATTTTATCAAGTATCATTGTACTATTCCTGTATTCTTCTTGTCAGAATATGGATGAAATTTATAAGGAGCATGTTGTTCCCAACGGGATCATTTACCCGGGAAAAGCAACTTCTCCCTTTATTGCTGCGGGCAGAGATAGAGTTCAGGTTTCATGGCTTAAGGGATCTGATCCCAAAGTGTCCAGATCAAAGATTTATTGGAATAACTATACTGATTCAGTGGAGTTGGATGTATCACAAGAATTAGATACTATCCGCTGCTTTATAGAAGGATTAGAGGAAAATACCTACACGTTTATCATAAAAACTTTTGATGCCGCAGGTAATGCTTCGATCCCGGTAGAGGTATCCGGGAGATCTTACGGGGCAATTTATCAAGCAGGCATTTTTAACAGAAATATTTCGGAAGAAGTGGTCTCTGAAGATGACGGATGGATCATTAATTGGGAGAAAGCCGATATAGCCAAAGGAGCTATCTTTTCAGAGATAGTTTACAAAAACAGTCAGGGGCTTGATCGTACTATACTTGCCATGGTCGATGATGTCAGTACTACCATTACCGATTTTAAAGGTGGAACCCAATATAGGTATAGGACTGCTTATATTCCTGAGGTTGGCGCTATCGATACTTTTTATACTGACTATTATTTAAGAACCATGCCTCCGCAAAAAATGAAAAAAAATGGTTGGGCCATTACCGCGAGTTCAAACGCAGCCGATACCCAGGCACCAAACGGAGGTCCTGAGAAAGTGATTGACGATGACCCGAATACATATTGGCATTCCAAACATAAACCCGCCTCGCCTGGATATCCTCATTGGCTTGCAATTGATATGAAAAGAAAAGTGACCGTAAAGTATATTGAACTTATCCCGAGATCAAATTATGCAAATCAAAGTTTCACAAAATTCAACATTGAGGGAAGTAAGGATGGCATCACATGGAATGATTACGGCAGTTTCGATTTCGAACCGGTAAATGGTAAAGTACAACAATTCTCCTTGGAAGGAAAACCAACTTTACAATTTATCAAAATTGTCATGACTGCGGGTGGTACTGTCCATGCTCATTTGGCCGAATTTTCAGTTTATGGATCCTATTCGGATTAATGGAAAAGAGGGAATAATGAGGAGTGAAATCCATAATAAACATGAAATACGAAGCATTAGCTCTTGAAAATATGTTATGACAACAAGAAGAGAATTTATTAAAAGTGCCGCATTGGTATCCGCAAGATTAGCCATGAACGGTATATATTCAAAGACCAATGCTGCAAGTTATAGCAAAATGGCAGGATCTATTTAACGGGAGAAATCTAAAAGGTTGGACCAAGTTAAATGGGACAGCAGAGTATAAAATTGTGAACAAGACAATTGTAGGAATATCTAAAATGGGATCACCCAATACGTTTTTAGCAACAAAAAAATGTACGATGATTTTATTTTGGAGTTTGAATTTAAAGTTGATGATGGCCTAAATTCAGTTGCCCAGCTCCGAAGTAATAGCTTAGAAGAGTATCAAAACGGCAGAGTGCATGGGTATCAGTTTGAGATTGATCCTTCTACCAGAGTTTGGACCGGAGGTGTTTACGATGAAGCACGTCGTGGATGGTTGTATTCGATGGGGCACAACTCTGCAGGGCAAAAAGCATTTAGAAAGAATGAGTGGAACAAAGCTCGCATAGAGGCAATAGGTAGCTCAATTCGCACATGGGTAAATGGCATACCTTGTGCCGATTTTTTAGATGATAAGACACCTTCCAGCTTTATTGCCCCGCAAGTTCACTCTATTGGAAATGTGGAATTAGAAGGAAAAGCTGTTGCATGGCGAAATATACGCATCATAACTGAAAATCCTGATCAATTTAAAATTAATGAAAACCCAGATGAAATCAAGCAGATTAATTTAATTGCCAAAACTATTTCTATAAAAAAAGCCAGAGATGGATGGAAGCTGTTATGGAACGGAAAAACTACTGAAGGATGGCGTGGTGCCAAACTCGATCAGTTCCCTGAAAAAGGCTGGGTAGTTAAAACGGGATATTAAAAGTTCTTAAAGGTGATGGAGGGGAGTCTACAAACGGAGGTAATATCATCACTCTAAGAAAGTATAAAAATTTTATGTTGAAAGTGGATTTTAAAATTTCTGTGCAATAACTCAAATAATTTCATACATCATATTGTGAAAAATAAAATAATCGTATGAATAAATACCTAATGGATATGAAAAAATATTTTTTAACTACTGTTTTATTTGTTTGTCTTATGCTGTTTGCCGGTTGTCAGGATAGAAAATTAAGAAACCAGATTGCGGATGACAAACGTTTGGAATCAGTGGTAAATAAAGCCGAAGAATTCATTTCAACCGGTTTGAATGCCGGCGGCCATTATAATGAGATTTGGATCAGGGACCTGAATACATTTCTTGAATTAGCTTGTGACGTGGGCCGTTCTCATGAAATAAGGGAAGCCTTGCTGATGTTTTTTCATTTCCAGAAAGGAGACGGGGATATTCCGGACGGATATGTGCCAAAAGAGAAAACGAATGGGTCTTATGATTACCGGTATTCCGACAGTGCTCCCGGTTTTATGGCTCACAAGAACACGGTTGAAACCGATCAGGAGACGTCGCTTGTACAAGCTGTTGCAAAATATATCAGAGCTACCGGTGATACGACAATTCTGCAAGAGAAAATTAACGGTTTATCCGTATTGTCACGGATGGAAAAAGCTATGTATTATCTTTTAGATCATCGTTATTCCGATAAATACGGTTTACTGTGGGGGGCTACCACGATCGATTGGGGCGATGTGCAACCTGAGCATGAATGGGGCGTTTGTTTAGACAGTACGTCACATCTCTGTGTGGATATTTATGACAATGCGATGTTTATCATTGCGATAAAGGATTTACTGTCTGTCACCACGCACAATAAAGAATTCTGGTCAGAAACATTCCATACAATATTCACAAATGTAAGGATACATTTATGGGACGAGAAACGCCAGAAATTCATTCCCCATCTCTATCTTGATAAATCCCCTTTCCCCCCAGAATTAAACGAATTGGAGATATATTATCACGGAGGTACGGCGATTGCAATAGAAGCCGGATTGTTATCAAAGAAGGAAATTATTAGTTCATACAAAAAGATGAAAGAGAATGTTGAAAAGGCTGGAGCCCAATCTATAGGCTTAACGATATATCCATTTTATCCCATCGGATTTTTTAATAATCCAATTTTATACGAGTGCGGCGATTATGGCTATCAGAATGGTGGTGATTGGACATGGTTCGGGGCGCGAATGGTTAAACAGTTAGCCCGCAACGGTTTTTATGCGGAAGCATATGAAGCCATATCCCCTATGCTTGACAGAACAATTGCACATGATGGTTTTTACGAATGGTGGTCGCATGACGGTGAGCCTAAAGGTTCGGGGGCATATCGAGGCACAGCCGGTGTATTGTGGTCGGCTATCAAAACGATTGAAGAATACAATCAATGATTAATTTTTTTAAGGCTATGTTTAGAAATTATATTTTAATAGTACTATTTCTTATTTCACCTATCGCTTTTGCGCAATCAAACCTGTCGTATGTAGACCCGACCATCGGTGGTGTAGGACTTATACTTGAACCTACACGACCTACCGTACAGTTGCCGAACTGCATGCTGAGGTCTTATCCGATGAAGAAGGACCAGTTGGATGACCAGATACGCTACTTCCCTTTAAATGTGGCTTCTCACCGTATTGCTTATGTTTTTCAGTTTTTGCCTGTAAGTGGTGAATCGGATTTATGGGATAAAAAGTTCAACATAGAAAAGGAACAAGCGACACCTTATTACTATCAGGTAGCTTCTGAAGTGAAAAATGATGTGATTGAATTTACAACCGCTGAGCGAAGTGCGATCTTTCAGGTGACTTTTGCGGAGAATGATCATAATTTTTTTCGTTTGGGCATTCTCAACGGTGAAGGAGAGTTGAAGGCCAACAAAAGAGTGATAACCGGAACCGATCATTTTCAGGGGATGAAAGCGTACTTATATGCTGAAACTGATGTGGACATCGAAGATATCCGGTATAAAGACAACGAAAAGAAACACGCATTATTGAAAATCGGTCAAAACGCGAAAACCGTACGCTTTAAATACGGTATTTCTTATATCAGTGTAGAAAAGGCAAAACAAAATTTATATAATGAAATTCCCGGATGGAATTTTGATGAGGTCAAAAAGGCTGCCTATAATGCCTGGGACAAGGTTTTGTCACAAATTAATGTGGAAGGGGGAACAGAAGCGCAGAAAAGGGTCTTTTATACTGCCTTGTACCGTAGTTATGAACGTATGGTCGATATCAATGAGTATGGGGCGTATTATAGTGCTTTCGATCACAAGGTACATCAATCCGATAAGCCCTTTTATGTGGATAACTGGCTATGGGATAATTATATTGCATTAGAACCATTGGGTATGATTCTGAATCCGGCATTGGCTCAGGAACGGATCCGCTCATATATAACCATGTATGAACAAAGCGGATGGATGCCTTCCTTCGCAGTCGTATTTGGTGATTGGCCGGCAATGACTGTCAACAACGCGGCTATCTGGATGACGGATGCCTGGGCGAAAGGATTGCGGAATTTTGACTTTGACAAAGCCTATGAGGGTATTAAAAAAGGTTCTTTGGAAGCTACTCTTTTGCCCTGGAATAATGGTCCTGCAACGTCTCTTGATTCTTTTTACAATGAAAAGGGATACATGCCCGGACTATGGCCCGGCGAAGAAGAAACTGTAAAAGAAGTAGATCCAGATTGGGAAAAACGGCAAAGCGTATCCGTTACGATCGACAATAGTTATAGCGACTGGTGCATCGCGCAAATGGCTGATTTTACAGGCAATGAAAAGGATCGCGAATTATTTTTAAACCGCTCATTGAATTATCGCAATGTTTTTCGTGTCGAAAAAGGTTTTGTTTGGCCTAAAGACAAGAACGGCGAATGGATTGAACATTTCGATCCCCGTTTTGCCGGACGGGAATATTTTACGGAAAATAATGCATATACTTTTAACTGGGCAGCCAAACATGATTTGTATGGACTTTTTGATCTTATGGGAGGAAAGGAGCAGGCAGAAGAAAAACTCGATCAGTTGTTCCGTGAAGATCTCGGACTTCCGAAATTCAGATTTTGGTACACACAACCTGACGCTTCGGGCTTAGTAGGACAATTTGCGATGGGCAACGAGCCGAGCTTCCATATTCCTTACCTGTACAATTATCTGAGGGCACCATGGAAAACCCAAAAGCGTATTCGTATGTTGCTGGATACCTGGTTTGCGGACAACCTGTTCGGTATTCCCGGAGACGAAGACGGAGGAGGTATGTCGTCTTTTGTCGTATTTTCCATGATGGGATTTTTTCCCGTAACCCCGGGTATTCCGTTTTACAACATTGGGAGCCCAGTATTTGAAAAGATAACCATCGATCTACCCAATGGGAAACAATTCATAATCAACGCTTATAATAATTCAGGTGAAAACAAATACATACAAAGAGCTAGTCTCAACGGTAGCGATTTGACCAAATGCTGGTTTTCTCACGAAGATTTGGTAAAAGGAGCTCTTTTGGAATTGCAAATGGGTGATAAACCCAATCTTAAGTGGGGGAGTAAAGAAAACGATATGCCACCTTCGTATAACGGATACAGATCAATAACCAAATAAAGTATAAAGAAACGGAATATGCAACGCAACGGAATCATTTCAGCAGGGAATTGGGTCATCGACCATATTAAAATGATCGATACCTGGCCGGGAAAAGGCAATCTGGCCAATATCAAACTTGTAGCCGGGAGAGCTTTAGGTGGATGTGCGCATAACGTGCTCGTCAATCTGGCAAGGTTGCAAACAGATATACCTTTATGGGCAGGGGGAATAGTTGGTAATGACGACAACGGCAGATATATTATGGATGAGATTGCTAAATACAATATAGATAATCGGTATATGTCAATACGTGACGGAGTTACAACCTCTTTTACTGATGTGATGTCGGAAATGCATAGCGGGGCACGAACATTTTTTCATTACAGGGGATCAAACGCGCTGTTGGATTATTCCGACCTTGAAAAAATGGAATCGTCGGCAAAAATCTTCCATTTGGGGTATCTGTTGTTATTGGATAAATTGGACTCATTCGATGAAAAGTATGGTACCGTGGGGGCAAAAGTCTTGCATATGCTAAAATCAAAGGGATACGAAATATCCATTGATGTTGTATCGGAGCAAGGCGAACGATTTCGGAGTGTGGTCATACCAAGTTTAAAGTATGTAGATTATCTTATCTGTAATGAGATAGAAGCCGGTGCCTGTACGGATATAGCACTTCGGAAAAAGGATACGCTTTGCCGGGAAAACCTGTCTAAAGTTGCTGAAGATCTTTTCAACCAGGGAGTAAATAAGATGGTCGTGATCCATTTTCCTGAGGGAGGGTATGTTATGCAAAAAGACGGACAACAACTATTTGTGCCGGCGTTTAAAGTCTCCCAAGCCGAGATAAAAAGTACGGTAGGCGCCGGTGATGCCTTCTGTGCCGGTGCATTGTATGCTATTCATGAAGGGTTCTCACTGCATGAAATGCTTCTATTGGCCAATGCGAATGCGAGGTTTAACCTGCTGAGCGAAAACAGTACGGGAGGAGCGGTTCCGTTATTCGAATTACAGAAATACATAAAAACAGATTGATTATGAAACGAAGTGAAATTAACAATGCCATTGACTTTGCGATTGAATTTTATAAACAGCATTCATTCAAATTGCCTTCATGGGCATACCTTACTCCGGAAGAGTGGAAGACCAAAGGTAAAGAGTATGAAGAGATACGGTTGGCACAATTGGGTTGGGATATTACCGATTTCGGGAAAGGACGCTTTAAAGAAGAAGGGTTGACTTTATTTACCCTTCGTAACGGCTACCCTTCGCGTGTGCCTTATAAAACATACTGTGAGAAAATAATGATTGTTGGAGAAAAGCAGGTCACTCCAATGCATTTTCACTGGAAAAAGATGGAAGATATTATTAACCGGGGTGGGGGAGATCTTTGCATTCAACTATGGAAAGCCGATAAGCAAACGGAAGAAAAAACCAATGAGCGATTTTCTTTATTAATAGACGGTGTGAGGAAAACATTTAATGCTGGTGATGTTTTTAGCCTGAAACCGGGTGACAGTATCTGCCTTGAACCGTATGTGTATCATGCTTTCTGGGCGGAAGGCGGACCGGCACTTGTGGGTGAAGTCTCGACGGTAAACGATGATAGTAATGATAATCGTTTTTATGAATCACTTGGGCGCTATCCGGAAATCATGGAAGATGAACCCATGCATTTTTGTCTGTGTAATGAGTATGGAAGATAAATAAGAATGACCAAATCTCCAAAATTGGTTTTATTCGGTGCCGGAAAAATTGGGCGCTCATTTATTGGTCAACTGTTCAGCCGTTCCGGATATGAAGTTGTTTTTATTGATATAGACCAAAACATTGTCGATGCTTTAAATCAGAAACATTCTTACAAAGTCATTATCTGTGATACGAGTCCGGAAATAATTGTTGTAGATAATGTACGGGGTGTACAGGGCCAGGATGAGGAAAAGGTCATCTGTGAGATTATCTCTGCTGATATCATTGCCGTATCTATCGGAAAGAACGGATTGAAACATATCGTTCCCACGCTGGCACGCGGATTGCTGGCACGCGAAAACGTATGTCCGGGACGAAAGATTGATATCGTCCTGGCAGAAAATATGCGGAACGCGGATGTATTTATGCGTGATGAGTTGGCGAAAGTTCTGCCGGAAAGCTATCCTTTGAACAAATATGTGGGACTTGTGGAAACAAGTATCGGGAAAATGGTGCCTTTCACTGTTAATCACCAGGATAATGACATCCTTTCTGTTTATGCAGAGGCTTACAACACACTTATCGTAAACAAGGAAGCATTTAAAAATCCCATACCCGTTATTACTGGAATGCAAGCGAAAGAGAACATGAAAGCCTGGGTCGATCGCAAACTGTTCATTCACAATTTTGGGCATGCTGCGACTGCCTATCTCGGATATAGATTTCACCCCGAACAGACTTTTTTATGGGAGGTGCTTGAAGATGGGAGGATAATGGCTTTCGTACATGAAGCAATGCAGCAGAGTGCTGGAGCTCTACAATATGAATATCCCGGTGTGTTTTCAACCCGCCACCTGGATGAGCATATTGATGATTTGCTTCGTCGTTTTTCAAATCAACTTTTGGAAGATACGGTGTTTCGGGTTGGTTGCGATCTGCCTCGTAAGCTATCATTCGACGATAGGATTGTTACACCACTAATGTCGGCGTATAATAACGGACTGCCGTATGACAGGATAGGGAAGGTTCTGGAATCGGCATTGAGATTCAAGGCAACAGATATCAACGGTAAGATGTATCCCCCGGATATCGAGTTTCACAAGGAATTGAAAGAGCACGGGGTTTTTAATACTCTTGAGAAAATATGCGGATTGACAGAGGGCGAAGCAATGCTGTTTTTAAACCAGATCAATAAGACAAACGAATATGAGTAAGGATAATTCAATTCATAATATACTCCCTGTCCCTTGCTTTTTATGTGATGTGTGCCACGTTATTCAAGAGAGCAACCATTCATCTTGAAAACGGTAAAAAAAGTGATTGATGCCCCTAGCAATAATGCAGAAAATCGTTATATCGATAGGGTAATCCTGAACGGTAAGAATCATACCAAAAGCTGGTTGGACCACACAACCCTTATGAAGCGGTGCGATGATTGAAATAGATATGTCCTCCACTTTATATTTTCTTTCTTCTCTTTTAAGATGAAATCAATATATTGTTTTAAAAAAGATATTGACAAGAATTATGGCAGTTTTAGTCATTATGCCTACGAAAGGGGCAATCAGTTGAAAGCTATATCATAACAGAAATAAAAAAGGGAAAGGGTGATTCCGTTAAAAAAGGAGACATTTTGTTTCCTTATGAGACGGACAAAGCCATCTTTTAGATAAAGTTGCCTTGAGACGTCAAGGAGCTTATGAACAAGGTAATACATGGGACCAAGTCCCAGTTATTTCCTTCGATAGCAAGTGTATTTTCGATATTGATGAACAGTTTCACGAAGACGTTGTTTTAATAGGATACTCAGAACTCACGTTCGGAGAGGCTGACGTAAAGAGATAAGGCAAAGATATTTTTTTGATATAATTTAATTAAAAACAATATTATGATATATTTAGCAGATACAGCAAATATAAATGAAATAAAAGATTTGTTCACGCACTTTCCAATAGAGGGTGTAACTACAAATCCGACTATTCTGGCTCATGAAAATGAACCTTTATCAAAAATTATTCCTAAAATTCAGGAATGTATAGGCGATAAAATGATTCACGTACAAACAATAAGTGAAAAAGCGGATGATATTTTACGTGAAGCTAAGTGCTATAAAGATTATTTTCAATTCGATAATAATTATTTTGTTAAAATCCCTGTAACTAAAGAAGGTTTTAGAGCAATACAAATGGTAAAAGAGGCGGGAATGTATGTTACGGCAACCGCAATTTTTACCCAGCAACAAGCATTAATTGCGGCAAAAGCAGGTGCTGACTTTGTTGCACCGTATGTCAATCGTCTCGATAATATTTCCTCTCATGGTATTGATGTTGTGGCTGATATTGTAAATACATTCAAATTATACGGATTTTCTTGCAAAGTGTTAGGAGCTAGTTTTAAAAATGTTGATCAGATATATCGCGTAAGTATGGTTGGTTGCCATGCCGTAACTGCATCATATAATGTGTTAGAAGCTATTCTGAAGCATCCGATGACCGACAAGGGGGTAATGGAATTTGAGCGAGATGGCTCACATTTGTATGATGTGAAGTTTTGAAGATCGTATAATTGTTGGTCGATTTATATTAAAGATGACAATTGAAAAAATTGTAAAAACTAAACTTCTCCCTTTGGTCGGAAATAACAAGGGATGTTGGAAATACCATATCGAGGGTGATTTTCTTTTAATTTGGATAGACGAAAACAGTGATGTGATCAAATTGATACGATTGGGTAGTCATTCTGAATTATTTAAACCTTAGGGATACCTGAAACGGCCGATAAGATCATTTTGCCGGTGGCGACATTGCTTGCTGCAGAACAAACGGTAATTCTCGCCATGAGCGATGGAAGAAAAGCGTTTCAATCCATGCATGTGTGATGAGTGGTGAACATTAATACAGAATAAAGAACTGTTGTAAAATGCTAATTAATGGAGTATTAGTCGCATAATAAATTAGTAAACATGAATGGGAGACATTTAAAAGTTCTGAATAATTAAAAGTATAAATATATTTTTATATGAAACTGAATGATTACAATAAAAAAAGGAAAAAGGATCGACACTATGTAAGATTTAGCTTTTCGGTACTTCTAATTTGTATATTTGAGTCCCCTCCTAAAACCTCATTTTTCAAAAACATGAAAAATCGAGATATTTCGGACGGGACTCATACAATGAATAAAAGAATCTGTTCAACAATCTAATTTCAAAATATCCTTAATCTCATTTATCACATCTCTATTTTCTTCTGACAGGTTTATCCAATTTATCTCCGGGTCTTTCTTAAACCAAGTCATCTGCTTGCGGGCATAGTTTCGGGAGTGTTGTTTAATTTTCTCTATGGAAAAATCGAGCGTGCAGTTACCGTCGAAGTAATCGAAAAGTTCTTTGTAACCAACAGTGTTAAGTGAGTTTAAATAACGGTGCGGATAAAAGTGACGAGCTTCGTCAACCAGTCCCTCTTTTATCATCTGATTAACACGATTATTGATACGTTCATACAGCTCTTGCCGGTCGCGGGTAAATCCTATCTTCACTATACTAAAAGGACGCTTTTTTCTAGGGTTAGTACGTAGGGAAGAGTAAGGTCTCCCGGCCATCAGGCACACCTCCAATGCATGAATGACCCTCTTGGGGTTTTTCAGATCCACTTCATCATAAAATGCAGGGTCCAGAATTTTCAATTGCCGGCGAATAGGATCGAGCCCCTCTTTACGGTAGAGCTCCTGAACATCTTTTCGCAACCTGATATCAATAGAGGGTATATTATCAATACCTTTACACACCGCATCGATATACATCATAGAACCCCCCGTCATAATTACAACCTGATGTTGCTTGTAAAGTTCACTTAGCAGAGCCATGGCATCCTGTTCATATTCACTGGCGCTGTAATATTCTTCAGGTGAAAGTACTCCCACGAAATAGTGTGGTACACGTTTACGTTGTAATTCTGTAGGAGCAGCTGTTCCAATGGTCATTCCCCGGTATAGCTGCCGTGAATCGGCTGATATGATGGGACTTTTTATCTCTTCGGCGATGCGCAGGCTCCATTCGGTTTTTCCAACACCTGTGGGACCAAGCAGCACGAGAAGGGTATTCATTATTCAGATTTAATGAGATTGATTGATATTTGGAGAGTTTGAAACATACAAAACCAGGTTTAATTGAACTTTAACCGTAAATAATCAGATTGAACGATTATGAGCGATATTAAAACGGATTGATTCAGTTTCCCGTTATTATTAAATTAATATCCGGCGTTCATTGATGATTTGATAATGTTGATGGGGCAATTCAAAAGATATCACTTTCGCCTGTATCAACAGAGATATCATCCAATCCTTCAAATCCCTCTCTGTCCAATTCATCAATATCGAAATTTTCATCACCGTAGAACGATTCGCCGGTATCCAATAAAACGCCATCGGTTTTTATTTCTTCAATATTCAATAGCTGTTTGGGTGCTTCGCCAACGGAAAGTGAACAGATTGCTTTATCAAGGTTTTTTCCGGGAATTATTTCTGATAATTCAATATATAGTGCGCGTTCGGTGAGATAATCGAAAACGTACATCAGCTTTTGCTTTTCATCTTCAAGATAGTCGCTCAAAATGCATTTCTCCATTATATAGGAGTCCTCATCAGAATATGTATCCATTTCTACCAGCGTGATTTCCTGCAGCTTACACCACTTGTTGTCACATAAGAAGAACGATGCCATTTCCTTATTGCTGAAACCGGTGCAGTTTAAAATAACATGGTAGAAATCCAAAAAAGTGGCATCGGCATCAATTTTGATTTCCCTTTTGAAGTTATCTGCTTCATCGGAAAGAATTAGAAATTTGAATATCATTTTAATCTTTGTTTATGCTGATTGATTACGTTTCAAAGGTAATAAAAAGTTTCAAATATTTATATTCGACAAATCATAAATTGATCGTTCCCGAGCCTGTTTTTACACAAAAAAATTAGATGTCCATTTTTTTCGCTACAGATATTGGTTAATTCGGAAATTTATACTACTTTTGCATCACTTTTCTGAGATCGAAAATTTAATTCTTCAGTAGCTCAGTCGGTTAGAGCATCTGACTGTTAATCAGAGGGTCGCTGGTTCAAGTCCAGCCTGAAGAGCAGAAAAGTAAAGTTTTAAAGGGTGTATTAATTCTTCAGTAGCTCAGTCGGTTAGAGCATCTGACTGTTAATCAGAGGGTCGCTGGTTCAAGTCCAGCCTGAAGAGCAAAAAACGAGTCTAAAGGCTCGTTTTTTTGTTAGCATACCTACTTACTTAATCATAATTGTTTCCCAAAAACAATTTGCATTGATAACTCGTTAAAAGATACATCATCTGTCCTGAATATGCGGTTAGAATCATTAATATCATTAATATTACAACAATGAAGAAAGTTTTGATAGCTTATCGTTTAAAACCGGAAGGATTAAAAATGCTGGAGGGAAAATATAAGGTTACGCTTCCTGAAAATAAATCCTATTTTACAAAAGATGAAGTTATGGAGTTGATTCCCGATTACGAGGTTCTTGTCCCTAATTTCAGCTTTTATACCGGCAAAGATATATTGGATAAGGCCGTGAAGCTGGAACTGATTTCCAATTTTGGTGTTGGGTATAACAATATTGATGTAGAGTATGCGACAGCGAAAGGGGTTACAGTTACAAATATCCCTAATTCAACACGGGAACCTACGGCAGAGTTTGCTTTCGGGCTTCTCCTGGCTGCAGGCCGACGTATAGGGTATTATGATCGCAAGTTGCGTTTACCAGAAGGCGTTAACTGGGGTATATATGCCGAAAGTGGACAGTCTGTGTATGGTAAAACTTTGGGTATTATAGGAATGGGACGTATAGGACAGTCACTTGCCAGGCGTGCAGTGGCATCGGGGATGGAGATAATCTACCATAATAGGAACAGATTGAATGAATCTCTTGAAAAGCAGTACAATGCCCGTTATTTTACTTTTGAGGAGCTGCTTAGGACAGCTGATTACATTTCACTTAATGCTCCCTACACTCCTGAAACATATCATATGATAGGCGAAAAACAACTGAACATGATGAAATCTACAGCCATATTCATTAATACGGCCCGGGGGGGTATGGTGGACGAAAAGGCTTTGGCTAAGGCGCTTAGAGAAAAAAAGATATGGGCCGCAGCACTTGATGTTTTTGAATACGAACCGCATATTATTCCCGAACTGGTTGAGCTTGACAATGTAGTGTTAGCTCCGCATGCCGGCACAAAGACCATCGAAGACCGTATAAATATGTCAATTGAAATGTCACAAAATATTGTGGGATTTTATGAAGGTACTTATCCGGTGTCACGGGTCAACTGAGTTGTGATTTTTCTAAGTCAGTAAATCAGCATTAATGTATTCAGTTTATCCGTTATTAGAGTTTTCACCTTAATATTTGAGCTCACTCCGATAAGTCTTTTCTGCTGAAAATCGCCCAAAATTCTCGCTGATTTTCAGCAAGTTGTAAGCCACCAAAATCGAGTTTTGGGGTTTTCAGAGCAGACTAATATTTAGAATTTACGCATATCATTTGATGACGGCAGAAAATATAAAAAGACAGCTCCTTGCTTTGGGAAATCCCAAAAAAGCAGAACATTCTAAGTATTTCTTCAAGACAGGAGAGGGGCAATACGGGGAAGGAGATAAATTTATCGGATGTACAGTTCCGGAAACACGTTATGTGGCTAAAGTACATAAAAATATGTCATTCGCGGAGTTGGAAAAACTGCTGAACGATGAATTACATGAGTGTCGTTTATGTGCATTGCTAATACTTGTTGAGCAGTATAAAAAGGCTGGTGAGCTGAAACGAAATGAGATCGTTGATTTTTATCTTGCACATACATCGTGCATAAATAACTGGGATCTTGTGGATTTGTCGTGTTACCAAATAGTGGGCGAATGGTTGAAGAATAAGAAAGACCGCTCTCTTTTATATTGCCTGGCAGATAGCGGCCTTTTATGGAATCAGCGTATAGCTGTTGTTTCCACCATGGCGTTTATCAGGGATAACGATTTCGAGGATACATTGCAGCTGTCTGAGAAGTTTTTGTCTCACAACCACGACCTGATACATAAAGCATGCGGCTGGATGCTACGAGAGACAGGCAAACGCGATGAATCGGTGCTTACAGGATTTCTCGACAAATACTATAAGAAAATGCCACGCACTATGCTGCGTTATGCTATTGAAAGACTCTCTTCAGGGCATAAAAAAAAGTATATGCAGAGAGCATAGGAGTTTCTAATAAATTATGACAGTACAGACACATATATTACCAAACGGTTTTCGAATTATTCACAAAGCTTTTTCCTCCGAAATATCTTATTGTGGGATAGTGGTGAATACAGGCGCCCGTGATGAATATCCAGAAGAGTATGGTATGGCTCATTTCGTAGAACACATGCTGTTCAAGGGTACGGCAAAACGCAGGGCACACCATATTTCCAATAGAATGGAGAATGTTGGAGGAGAGCTGAATGCCTATACTACAAAGGAGGAGACATTTATTTATTCTACTTTTCTGCATGAATATTTTCCAAGGGCAGTGGAATTACTGAGCGACCTGATATTTCATTCCGAGTTCTCTTCGCATCAGATTGACAGGGAGAGGGAGGTTATTATCGATGAGATAAACTCTTATTACGACTCACCATCGGAGCTTATCTATGACGATTTTGAGAATATGATGTTCACCGGACACGATATCGGACACTATATATTAGGGGATCCTGATTCGTTGAGAAATTTTAACAGGGATAGTATTGTTAGTTTTGTGCAAAGGCAATATCACCCTTCAGAGATGTTGTTTTTTTCTTTTGGTAAAACACCTTTTACAAAAATAATACGGCTGGTGGAAAAATATTTTTCAGTTCCCCAGTCCTTTTGCCCTGTCAAAGAAAGGTTTGCACCTGCTCTTTTTTCACCACATAAGCGTGTTCTAAATAAAAACACATCACAGTCACATGTTATGTTGGGATGTAATACGTTTGATATGTATCATCCACAAAAACAGGCTCTCTACCTGCTCAATAATATTCTGGGTGGCGGAAGTATGAACAGTCGTCTTAACAATATGCTCAGAGAGAGATACGGCATGGCTTATAATGTTGAGTCCAATGTCACTTTTTATACCGATACTGGACTATTTGCCATATATTTCACAAGTGACCTCAAAAATAAGGATAAGTGCATTAGTCTTATTAATAAAGAGATAGATAAAGTAAAAGAGATCGAGTTAACACCTATGCAGCTGTCGCTGGCTAAGCGACAGTGGAAAGGGCAATTGGGAATTGCATCTGAAAGCAGAGAAAATAATGCTTTGACCATGGCAAAATACTATTTGCATTTTAACCGTTATATATCGTTGGATGAACTGTTTTCCGAAATAGACGCAATAACCTCCAAACAGATAAAGGATGTTGCAAATAAAATTTTCTCATTTCCCATGTTTGAACTGCGATATTTATAGCCAATACTTCGGTAAATATTCAAACACTACACAATCAGAAAGAAAGATCGCGGAACTGCGGTAAAATAGATTTTACCTAAAGGAAATGTATTATATTGTTTTGTTACCAAAATAACATCTATATTCCTCATATTTAGCTGTACGAGACAGAAATTAATGCATAAGGGAGTTGAATAGGTAAATAAACTTTCAGGTGCGAACAAAAAACCTTTAAAAATGTTTTAATTCAAGTATTGTGAATGAGATATATAATAGGTATATTAACTAAAACTTAACTTGATTAATTATGAAAAAAATTAGATTTGTAGCAGTTGTATCCATGCTTGCAATTGCAACGGCTGTCAGCGCACAAGTAAGTCTCGGAGTAAAAGGTGGCGTGAATATGTCCAATTTCTGGGGTGAAGAACTGAACAGTAAAAATGCTAAGTTCGGGTTTAATATTGGTTTAGCTGCCGAGTATGAATTTGCTCCTGCAATGGCAATTCAGTCCGGGCTTTTTTTTACAACCAAAGGCACAAAAATTGATTATGATTTTCCAATCATCGGAGAAGTGGACGGCACAGTTAATTCGTTGAATTTGCAGATCCCTGTCCATTATGCCTATAAGACTGATATTACCCCGGGAACACGTATGGTATTTCATGGCGGCCCTTATGTAGCTTATGGTGTAGGAGGTAAAATTTCAAGTGGTGGTGTTGACCTGGCCGATACTTTTGGCGATGATGGATTACTTAAACCATTTGATGCCGGGTTAGGACTCGGTGTAGGTGCAGAATTTGGGCCTTTCCTTGTTGATCTCGGATGGGATATGGGATTGCTTAAGATTGCCAATTATTCCAATGGCGATGTAAAAAACCAAAACGCATATCTCTCTGTAGGATATAAGTTTTAAATCAGATCATAATATTTTTACTATCCCTGCATATTTACCTGTGCAGGGTTTTTTGTGGCTGCTTTTTGACCTTATAATCCCTCTAAAAGTTTCATCTATTACAAATGTGCCAATAAAGATGTTGATATTATATGCAATATCAATAGTTTGGTGTTTTTTTTAAATCTTATAAATCGCTGAATGTCAATAGAGTATGGCTCTTTCGAGGGTCCTGCGTAACCTCTTGCCTATCTGTATCTTAGATGAAAGATTTGCGATTTATTACAGAAGAGAACTATTCAAAAAAGCAACTTCTGATTGAAATTTTTTTGAATCATACATAATTTGTATCTTGCACGAATTACAATCAATATTTCTGTATAAACATATAAAGTATTGAAATATAGTATGTACGGCTGTAGTTGCAACAGATCCGAAAGTTGAATAAAAAAATATATGAGGAAATTGATTTTTGTTTTTTTGCTGATTCCTTTTTCTCAAATGTTATGTGCAGAAAAGGACTTTATGCAATTTAACCACGTTTATTATCCTCAAGAGGGTATTACGAAGGCTGTCCTGATAAGCAAAAATAAGAAAATTGAAGAGGGAGGCATAGTGCGTGGGAATACATTCAAAAAGCAGCTCTCGCTGGTTTTTACAGGACACGAATATGCCGATGGTGCCGAAACCATTCTGCAAGCATTAGAAAAAAATGGAGTGAAAGGTTCATTTTTTCTCACAGGTGAGTTTTATCGCAAATATTCTGTCATAGCACGAAAACTAGGAGAGGAGGGCCATTATATGGGCCCACACTCCGATAAACACTTGCTATATGCCGACTGGAATAAGCGCGACTCAACACTTGTGACCCGCCGGCAGTTTGAAAAAGATCTGAATGATAACTATAAAGCAATGCGGAAAATTGGTTTGAAAATTCAGTCGCCCCGCTATTTTATGCCACCTTATGAATGGTATAACCGGGAGATCAGTTATTGGGCAAAAGCGAAGGGAGTACAGATAGTAAATTTTACACCTGGAACTACATCAAATGCCGATTACACCACTCCCGATATGAAGAACTACCGTTCTTCGGAAACAATTTATTACAATATTTTAGAATATGAAGAGAAAGATGGATTGAATGGTTTTGTACTTTTAATTCATATTGGAACCGATCCGAAGCGTACCGATAAGCTGTATGATTTATTGGATGATCTGATAAAAGAGTTAAAAAAAAGAGAATACCGGTTGTTAAGGATTGATGAACTGCTGAAAGGGTAGGCTGTCTGCCTGTCAATCTCTTTTTTCCCATTATCTGTGACTTCAATATGGAATATCATATATATTGTTTCGAAAAATTCTCATTGATTTTTTTCAAGCTCCATAAAAGATCACAAATTTTTTATGTAAGTTTGCTAAAATCAAAAGATAAGTCTCGATGCAAAAAAATCTCGTTCTCTCAGTTTTCCTGTTTTTAGCAAGCTTTGGCTATTCACAGACAGCTTTACAGCAATTCATCACTCATCCTGCTCTTAAGCATGCATCGGTTGGAATATCTGTTACCGATATGAAAACCGGGAAGAGGATTGTGTCATATAATGCCGATAAATCGCTCGCTCCGGCATCGGTGCTGAAGCTGGTTACCACAGCTACAGCAATTGAAGTTCTTGGCGAAAACTACAGATATAAGACCGACCTGGCGATAGATACAAATGATCCCTCTCGTATACTGGTTATTGGATCTGGTGATCCCACTTTGGGGAGTGAAGCATTTAGAGAGAACCCCAACGCTTTCTTCATTAATGGTGTCGATGCCTTGAAAAAGTCTCTTCCTGTGGACCCGGAATATTTTATCTACGTTGTTGATAACCTGTTTGGTTACAACGGTATTTCTCCTGAATGGACATGGATAGACATTGGTAATTATTATGCAGCTGGCGCTTACGGGATCAGTATTTTCGATAATAGCTACAGGCTATTTTTCAATACTACCGATAAGAATGGCTGTCCAAAAATTCTTCGCACGGAACCTGCAATAAAAGGGCTTAAGTTTCTGAACAGCTTGTCGCTGAATAACACGGGACTTGATAACGGTTATATTTATGGAGTTCCTTTTTCTTACGATCGGGCCGTTAGAGGAGATATACCTGCAGGGCGGGTCGAATTCAGCATAAAAGGAGATATTCCCGATCCTGGCTTGCTGCTGGGTGAGACTCTTGCCGCTTATCTCTCCCGGGCCGGCTTTAAAATTGGCAAGGTGGAGACAGCCCGTTCAGATTATTTTTCACTGAACTGCTCATCAGACAGAAGCCAACCGTACCATATCGGCAGGGTTATCTTTACACAGCTTTCCCGCACATTGAAGGAGATTATACATGAGATAAACGTAGAGAGCAACAATCACTATACCGAACATCTTATCCGTACCATTGGAAGATACAGCAATAAAGATATCTATGCCGATCCGCTTGAAGCAGGTATAGAGTATGTTAAGGAGTTCTGGAAGAGAAAAGGGGTTGACGTCTCATCGCTGCAAATGTACGACGGATGTGGCCTGGCACCTCAGGATGCGGTGAGCGCCTTGTTTTTAGATGATCTACTGGTTTATATGTATAATAAAAGCAATTATTCAATTCCTTTCTTCGATTCACTTCCGAAGGCAGGGCAGGACGGAACACTTCAGAACTTCCTCCAAAATACCCGGCTAAGTGGTAAAGTTTCGGCAAAGAGCGGCAGCATTGGCGGAGTACAGTGTTACGCAGGATATCTGGTCGATGGCAACAAGAAGTTGGCTTTTACCGTGATGGTCAATAAATTCAATGGAGCCCGTATTCAGGTAAAAGGTGCCATTGAACAGTTTTTGCTTAGTTTGTGAAAAAACAGGTGTTTGTTCGTTTATTAACGTGATTTCTAAAGGATGCTGACCAATTCAATTTCAAAAACCAGAGTGGTGTAAGCGGGGATAGTCCCTGATGAAATATCTCCGTATCCCATATACCATGGGATCCAAATTTCCCACTTGTCACCCACCTTCATATGCTGCAGTGCAGTGGAAAAACCATCTACAAGCTCTTTTATCTGGAATTTACTGGGGATATTATTTCTGTTTGCAGTTGAATCGAAAATTACTTTATTGTAGATGATGTTACCCTTATCATCTTTGTAGGTGTCCGATTTCGACCAGTCGCGCTTATACCATCCGGTATAAAGCACTTCAACCCTGTCGGTGAAATACGGGGTTGCGCCGTCACCCGACTCAATCTCCTTTTGCATGATAAACCCTTTTCCTGATTGAGAATTTATCTTTTTATACCTGGCATCGTTAGTGATGAGGGCAAACTGTGCTTCGTTGTCGAGCTTCCACTTGTCATCAAATGTCTCTGTTTTATCACATGATGTAAACAGAATGGCAGCACTTAAAATGATGAATATGGTTGAATACATCTTCATAATTCTATTCTGATAATTGTTTCAGTAAATATTTCATATCGGCCTTGTCTGCAATGGTGTGTTGCAGTGAATCTATGGATACCCTTTCTTGTTCCATGGTGTCGCGATAACGAATTGTTACCGTATTGTCTTCGAGCGTCTGATGGTCTATGGTGGCACAGAAAGGTGTGCCTATGGCATCTTGTCGGCGATATCGTTTGCCGATGCTATCTTTCTCGTCGTACTGGCAGGTAAAGCAAAATTTAAGTTCGTCCATAATTTCACGTGCTTTCTTTGGCAACCCGTCTTTTTTAACAAGCGGGAGGATGGCCAGTTTAACGGGTGCAAGTGCCGGGGGCAGCTTCAGCAATACCCGTGTCTCTCCGTCTTCCAATCTCTCTTCGTGGTAGGTAGCGGCCAGTATCGATAGAAACATCCTGTCCACACCTATTGAGGTCTCAACCACATACGGTACATAAGATTTGTTCAGTTCCGGATCAAAGTATTGCATCTTCTTGCCAGAATATTTCTCGTGCTGGCTCAGATCGAAATCGGTACGGGAGTGAATTCCTTCCACCTCCTTAAATCCAAACGGCATTTCAAACTCTATGTCTGTAGCAGCGTTAGCATAGTGCGCCAGCTTATCGTGGTCGTGAAAACGATATTTTGCGGACCCAAAACCCAGAGCCTGGTGCCATTTCATACGGAATTGCTTCCAGTGCTCAAACCATTTCAGTTCTTCTCCCGGGGCAACAAAAAACTGCATCTCCATCTGTTCAAATTCACGCATTCGGAAGATGAACTGACGGGCAACGATCTCATTGCGGAATGCTTTCCCTATCTGTGCAATGCCGAAAGGTATCTTCATACGTCCTGTTTTCTGGACGTTTAAGAAATTGACAAAGATACCCTGTGCTGTCTCGGGTCGAAGATAAACCTTCATGGCACCGTCGGATGTAGATCCCATTTCTGTGGCAAACATCAGGTTGAACTGACGCACCTCTGTCCAGTTACGTGTTCCGCTAACTGGACAAACAATCTCGCAGTCAATTATAATCTGGCGTAGCTCCTCCAGATTGTTATCGTTAAGCGCCTTAACAAAGCGGCTGTGAATCTCATCCCTTTTCTCACAGTATTCCAATACTCGAGGGTTGGTCTCACGGAACATTTTTTCATCAAACCTGTCTCCAAAACGTTTTTCAGCCTTTTTTACCTCTTTCTCTATCTTGTCATCCTGCTTTGCCAGATACTCCTCTATCAGTACATCGGCACGATACCGTTTCTTGCTGTCCCTGTTATCTATAAGCGGGTCGTTAAAAGCTTCCACGTGTCCCGATGCTTTCCAGATGGTAGGGTGCATGAAGATGGCGGAATCTATTCCTACCACATTCTCATGCAGTAGCACCATGCTGTCCCACCAATATTTCTTAAGGTTGTTCTTTAGTTCCACACCCATCTGTCCGTAATCATACACAGCTGCCAATCCATCATAGATCTCACTTGAAGGGAATACAAACCCGTACTCTTTGCAATGCGATACCAGTTTCTTAAAAACGTCGTCCTGTTGTGCCATAATTTTGTAGTGCATGTTTTACCAGTACCTTTTTCTTCAGGTTACAGGCTGATTACATGCTTTTATTTCATATTTCTATCTTTATATTTGTTTCAACCTGCAAAGTAAGTGGTTTTTTTTGAATTTTTGGTTACCATTATTCTTAAAGATAAATAATGACCCCCTTTTTGGGAGAGCTTGACGAAAAATTGTACTTTTGTGACCGTATCACTTGAAACGATGAAAATTTTCAGATAAATATGGCGAATGGAATGAAAACGTTGGCAAAGGAGACCTTTTTTTACGGTTTGGGAAGCGTCCTGCCAAAACTCCTTAGCTGGCTTTTATCGCTTTATTGGGCTTTTGCACTGCCAAGGGTCTCCGATATAGGGGTGCTCACCAATTTCTATGCCTGGGTGGCTCTTCTACAGGTGATTCTTACATACGGGATGGAGACCGGCTTTTTCCGTTTTGCCAATAAGGAGGATAACCCCGTAAGGGTTTTTTCAACCACATTTATCAGCATCGCTGCAACAACATCGATATTCTTTATCCTGGCATTATTATTTCTGAAGCCGGCAGCATTAGCATTGGGTGGCACGGCAATGAGACCTCACTACCTGTTAATCATGGTTGTAATCCTATGCTTTGACGTACTTGGTTCAATTCCTTTTGCCAATCTCAGGTTTAAAAAGCGGCCCATACGTTTTGCGACTATCAAGATAGCGAACGTAGTACTCACCATCCTGTTCAACCTCTTCTTCTTTCTGGCTTGTCCACGGCTTCAAGCCGTTTACCCAGACATATTTTCTTGGTTCGATATCAGTAAAGGTGTAGATTACATACTTATATCAAATCTTGCTGCTTCTGTTATTCAGTTTCTGATGGTATCGCCGGAGCTGAGAATCAGATTGACTTTCGACATGCAGCTGCTCCGCAAAATGTTGCAGTATTCTTTCCCCATTCTTATTCTTGGTGTTGCGGGCATTTTGAATCAGACAGTCGATAAGATTGTCTTTCCCTGGGTTTATCCTGATAAGATAAATGCTTATACGGAGTTGGGTATCTATGGACAGAACTTCAAGATAGCCATTATTATGGTGATGTTTACCCAGGCATTCCGCTATGCCTTTGAACCATTTATCTTTGCCCGGAATAAAGAGGCTTCAGGTGACAGGCAATCGTTCAGTGATGCTACTAAATATTTCATCATCTTCGGATTGTTAATCTTTCTAGTGACCGTAGGTTACATTGATATTATCAAATATCTGATACCCGTTAAATATCACGTTGGATTGAAAGTGGTGCCAATTGTCCTTATGGGTGAGCTGTTTTTCGGGATTTATTTCAATCTCTCTCTCTGGTACAAACTTACCGATCAGACAAAATGGGGAGCATATATTTCAATATTTGGCTTTATTATCACCATATTAATAAATGTGCTGTTTATTCCGCACTTTGGTTATATGGCATGTGCCTGGGCGTCATTCATTGCCAATCTATCTATGATGCTAATATCTTATTTCCTGGGGCAAAAAAATTATCCTATTCCATACAATTTAAAATCAGCCGGATTCTTTTTTCTGCTGTCAATAATCCTTTTTGCAGGAATTGTGTCAACATATAACTATGTTCCAAATCTGTGGAGCAGATTGTTGTTAAACACCGCTTTTATAGTGGCGTATATATTTGTGGTTGTGAAGAGGGAATTCCCTTTGAGAGAATGGCCGTTTATAGGGAAATATTTTAAGGCATAAAACCCAATAAGTTCAGTACGGGCCACTAAAAGATGCACTCAAAGAAAATTAATTGGGAAGGAAAAAACTTAGTGATCATTAAAATAGAATCATTAACTCATAATTTGGATTTTGTAATTTGGAAATTGCAACTATGAATTTTGAGCTCAGATTTCAGAATTTTTGATGATACATCAGAAAAATTTAAGATTGTAAACAATTTTGATGATATGTAATATCAGGAAATTGGGAATCAATAATCAATAATCAATATAGAAACTTTATTCTTTATGAAGAAACCATTTTTATCTCTTGCTATATTGCTCGTAACATTCTTGTCGAGAGCCGATGAGGGCATGTGGCTTCTAAAGGAGCTTAATAGCGAGAGCGTTGCACGTATGCAGGAGTTGGGCTTTACATTTCCAGCGGATAAACTTTATAGTGAAAACAGCCCATCGCTGAAAGATGCTGTTGTCATCTTTGGCGGAGGATGCAGTGGTGTTGCGGTATCAAAAAAAGGATTGATTTTCACTAACCATCACTGTGGATATGGAGCTATACAAAAACTAAGCGATGTTGAGCATGACTATTTGAAGAACGGTTTTGCTGCAAACAAAAGAGATGATGAATTGTATGCAGATGGCCTTACCGTTTCGTTCCTCAGGTCGATGACAGATGTAACCAGCCGTATTGTGCCCAATGTGCCATTAGTGCTCAGTGAAATACAGCGGGAGCTGGCTATTGACTCCATCTCTAACGAGTTGATCAGGGAGTATGAGGATGATCCGTTTACTCATGTTCGTGTAGTCCCTTTTTACTCCCGCAACAAGTACTATATGGCTATTTATGATGTTTTCCGTGATGTACGATTGGTGGTTGCTCCTCCCTCGTCGGTGGGGAAGTTCGGGGGTGATACCGATAACTGGATGTGGCCGAGGCATACAGGTGATTTCTCTGTCTTTCGTGTCTATGCCGGAAAGAACAACAAGCCTGCAAATTACAGTAAAAGCAACGTTCCGTACAAACCCAAACATGTAGTTCCCGTTTCGATTGCAGGTGTTACGCAGGGCGATTATTCGATGACGGTAGGATATCCTGGGAGTACGCAACGATATTTGTCGTCTTGGGGAATACACCAGACAATGGAGTCTGAAAACACTCCCCGTGTTGAGGTGAGGGGCGCAAAGCAGGATGTATGGTGGGATGCCATGAAAAAAAACGACACAATCCGCATCAAATACTCCAATAAGTACGCCGGAAGCTCCAACTACTGGAAAAACTCAATGGGAATGAACAAGGCAATTGTCAATCTTGAAGTATTACCCCGGAAAGAGTTACTGGAAGCAAGGTTGCTTAAATGGATCAACAGCAATCCCAACAACAAAGCAAAATACGATAGCACTCTCACAACTCTTAAAGAGGCCTATACCGGCTCAGATGAAATGGCTCGTTATACTACCTACTTTCTAGAGACATTCAATAACGGTATAGAGCTGATAAGGTTTGCCAACACCATCCTTCAGTTCGATTCCGGTGGAACCGAAGAGGACAAGCAGGCGTTTATTAACGACCGTCTTATAGAGTCGTATAAAAATTATGATCCCGGACTGGATAAAAAGGTGCTTCCCATTTTAATGAAGCTTTATGCAGAACGTGTGCCTGAACAATATCATCCCGATATTTACAATAAAATAAGGGAGGAGTTCGGAGGCGATTATGAAAAATATGCCGACTGGCTGTTTTGCAATACACAGTTTACCTCTCTGGAAGAGTTACTGCAGCTGTTGCAGTCTGCCGATATGCAGGAGCTGACAAACGATCCGGCTATGGAGCTGGCGCTGTCCGCGACCGATATGGGGTATGAACTGTCGGGAAAGATGATGCCGGCCTATGAGAAAATACTTCGTGGCGAAAGGGAGTTCATGGCAGCCTTGATGGAAATGGATTCCCATAGAACTTTCTATCCCGATGCCAATTTCACGCAGCGGATGAGCTACGGAACGGTGAAAGGTTACAAACCGCGTGATGCTGTCTGGTACGATTACTATACAACAACAGAGGGAGTATTGGAGAAACAGAAACCGGGTGACCCGGAGTTTGATGTACAGAGATATATCCTCGATGCCATCCGCTCAAAGGATTTTGGAATGTATGGTGATAAAGATGGCTGCATGAGGGTGAATTTTTTGTCCGATAACGATATTACTGGCGGCAACTCCGGCAGCCCCGTGCTGAATGGTAAAGCGGAGCTTATAGGCCTGGCATTCGATGGTAACTGGGAGTCGCTGAGTGGTGATATCCTCTTCGAACCCTCGATGCAGCGCATGATCAGTGTCGATATTCGTTATGTTTTGTATATAATAGATAGGGTGATGGAAGCGCCAAATATTATAAAAGAGTTGAAGATAGTTAAATAGAAGTAGTCTTTCAACGAACGAAACAGCCTCTCATTAGC